>JANXXV010000431.1 GCA_025350445.1 Bryobacteraceae bacterium
GAAACCTTGACCGCTTAGAAAGACGCCACCACACCACGGCCTATCCCCAAAGCTCATTAATCGGCGCGTAAACCCCATCCTTCCCGCCCGGCACATACTCAAATCCCCGGTGGAACGGATCGTTATAATTCACGTAAGTCCAATCAATCCCCATCGCCGAGTAGATCGTCGCTTCAATGTCCTCCGGCTTCACATCCCGCCCCTGCGACCATCCCGGATCAAGCGTAGCCGACCCGTCCGCGTTCGTCGACCCGATAGCCCGGCCGCCCTTCACCCCGGCCCCGGCGAACATCACAAACTGCTGCAGAAAATGATCCCGCCCGCCGCCCGGATTCACTTTGCCCACCGTGCGCCCGAACTCGCCCACCATCACCACTAGCGTGCTATCCAGAAGCCCTGCCGCTTTCAAATCGGTCAACAGCGCGGATACGCCATCGTCCAGCGGCGTGCCCAGCGCATACAGGTTGCCGCGCGGATTCGCCTGTTTGTCGTAGATGTTGGTGTGCATATCCCAACTGCCGTAGCTGATCTGGACAAACCGTGTCCCCTGGTCCGCCGCCAGCACTTGCTTCGCCACCAGACAGGCATTCCCGAATCCGTTGTTCCCATAACGCATGCTGTCGGACGTGCTGAACTGGAACGCGCTATTCACGGTCGGGTTATAAGTCAGCCCCTTCGCCGCCGCATAGAAGTTATCCATGTCCTCCATCGGCTTGCCCAGCGGAGACGGCGCCTGCCGCAGCGGATCGTCCAGCGAATGCAACAGCGCAAACCGGTCATTCAGCCGCGCCTGCCCGTCCACATTCGTCACATTCGACAAACCGGAAGCCGCGGGACTAATCTTGAACGGCGCGTACTTCGACGAAAGATACCCCGACCCCACGCCTTGCGCCGAATTTAGCGCCAAAAACGAGGGAAACACCTGGTTCACCGTGCGGTCTTTCTCTTTCTCCAGCGCCACGATGCTGCCGATATTCGGCGCAATGTCACCCAGCGCCGCCGCCGGATTCCGCCCAATCTGCTGCCACGTTTGTCCCAGGCTATGCACCAGCGCCCAAGCCCGCAGCGACCTCACAATCGCAATGTCCGGCAGCTTAGTAGCTAACTTCGGCAGCAGCCCTGTCGGCCACAAAATATTTCCGTACTTCGTAGGATTGAAATCGACCGGCGTCGTCCCGTCCAGGAATTTCAAATCGAAAGTATCGGTATGAGAAGGCGCTCCCGTCAGTAGGATAAAAATCACGTTCTTCGCCTTGTTGACCGGCGTTACGGCTGCCTGCGACAACCCCTCCGCCCGCGCCCGCCCTGCCAGAAACGACGCCGTTACGCCCGAGCCCAAAATCTGGAAGAAGTTGCGCCGCGTCCAGTGAGGACGATCAAAAAAATTCTTATGCCGGTGCTGCGGGTTGGCCTTGATGTACTGCTCGAATTTATGCTGTCCGTACATAGCGTCCTCTCTAGTAATTGAAGATGAAGTCGACTTTGTTATAAAGCGACCAGAGCAGATTCTCAGCCTTCTGTTGCCGTCCCGCCACTCCCGATCCCGAAGCTAGGTTGGCCAGCGCCGTCCTCTTTTCGTCGTCGGAAGGGTATCTGGAAAGCACATTCAGATACAGGTTACTCACCAACTGATCGTCCGCCATGGGAAGGCTCTTCGCCAGCAAACTCGCCGCCGCGCCCGTTCCGGTGGCTCGAATCCGCGTCATCACAAAACTGTCGTCCATCAGGTTCAACGCCTGCGTCAACGCCGGATCGCCCTTCCGTTGTTCATCGTCGCGGTTGCCTCTCAGAAAACTATCGAGGAACGCGGTCGTCGTCCCGCCCGGCAATCCCCGCGGTTCGGGCAGTTGCATCGCCCAAGTCACCGGCCCGCTTGGCACTGAACCAATCTTGTAAACCGGCAAAATGTTGCTCGATTGCGCAATCGCGTCGTGAATTTCTTCCCCCCACAACCGCCGCACCAGTTTCCGTGCGAACAGCTTCTCATCCGGCGCGGTGCCGTTGTAGCGCGCCGAAAGTTGATAGGCATCCGAATTCACGATCTCTTTCATCAGCGCCTTCAAGTCGTACCCGCTGTCGATGAAGTCCTGCGCCAGCGCATTCAACAACTGAGGATTCGAAGGCTGCAGCGTCCACGGATCCGGTGGCGGATTGTTCGGATCCAGCCGCGCCAGGTCAAACTGATTCGTAGGGTCCACAATGCCGCGTCCAAAGAATTCGCTCCACATGTAATTCACAGAGGCCCGCGCGAACTGGAAATCCGAAGTCACTTCTCTTGCCAGCGCCGCCCGGTAACTCTCACCCGGATTGGGCGCCCGTCCGTTGAACGGATACACCGGGGTAGCCATCCCGAAACCCGTCTTGCAACTCGCCCGCCCATTCGTAACCACCGGAGCGCTGCCATCGGCACATCCGCAGGTAAGCACGTTGTTCACCGTCACCGGAGGCACATTGTTCATGCAGCGCGCCGGCCGGTTCCCCGTTAAGGTCCCATACTGATAGTCGTATTTGCCGGCGTCGTCCACATGCCAGTAGTAGGGTTGATTGTTCACCGCCCCATCCACCGCCGTCCGCGCGATCACCGTTTTCGCGAAGTAGGCCGACAGTCCCCAGCTCGACGCGCGGATCTGATTCTTGCCCCATAGGCTCAACGAATCCAGGTGCCCGCGGCCGTTGTGGCAAAGCGTGCAATTCAAATGGGAGATCCCCAGAAAAACCTCGGC
>JANXXV010000435.1 GCA_025350445.1 Bryobacteraceae bacterium
CGCTGGTTCCATGCGGCACACTGGAAGCCGCGGTGGAGTTGGCGGGCCAACGGGCCGCGGCGGGCGAGACGGTTCTGCTTTCGCCGGCATGCGCGAGCTTCGATCAGTTTGAGAATTATGAACAGCGGGGCAGGGTTTTCAAAAATCTGGTGAATGCCCTATGAAGGGACACTGAGGTAACGGCAATGGCGCAGCGATTAAAGACGGACTGGATTCTATTTTTCACCATCGTGATCATGGTGTGCTTCGGCATGGTAATTGTGTACAGCGCATCTTCGGTGATGGCGGAATTGAAGTACAAATCCAGTTACTTCTTCATCAGCAAGCAGATCTTCTTCGCCGCCGTTTCGTTTTTGGTTTTGATGACATTTAAGCGCATCGACTATCGGAAGTTCAAAGATCCGGTGTGGGCGTTCGCACCGCTGGGTATCATAGTGGCGATGCTGGTGGTCGTCTATTTCGCCGACCCCCGCCGCCACCGCTGGCTGATGCTGGGCCCAATCAGCCTGCAGCCTGCTGAATTCGCGAAACCTGCGCTGATCATATTTCTGGCGTACTTCGTCACGCTGCGGCTGCGCGCGATTAACGATAAGCATACGTTGATTCCGGCGGTGATCGCGCTGCTGGTGGTGGCCGGGGCTGTTGCCACGCCGGATTTCGGAACGGCCCTGGTGCTGGTGGCGACGGCGGTGGTGGTGTTCTACATCGCCGGCCTGGAGCGTAAATACCTGGCGATGGTTTGTGCGGGCGGCTTGCTGCTGGGATGCGTTGCGATTGCCGCCAAGCCTTACCGGATGGCGCGGATCATTGGTTATGTGGACCCCGACTACACCTACATCGACAAGCTGAATCCGGGGGGCCAGATTAAGACTTATGTTCACAGTTCGCTTGCCACGCGGGACACGGCGTACCAGGCGCGGCAATCGAAGATTGCCGTTGGCGCGGGTGGCGTTTTGGGACTTGGACTGATGCAAGGAAAACAGAAGCTGCTCTATCTGCCGGAGGCGCATACCGACTTCATCTACGCGGTGGTGGGTGAGGAGTTAGGCCTGTGGGGCTGCACCGCGATTCTTGCGGGATTTTTCGTCATTCTTTGGCGCGGCTTGCGCTTGTTCTGGGTGGCGGACGATTTCGGGCGTTTCATGGCGGTGGGCATTGTGGCATCGCTAATGATTCAGGCATTAATCAATATGAGTGTCGTGCTGGATATGGGTCCGACTAAAGGAATTCCGCTCCCGATGATTAGCTACGGGGGCAGTTCGCTGCTTAGCACTTTGACTTCACTGGGAATGTTGTTGAGTATCAGCGAGCACGCGGGATAGAGATCGTCTTTGACAGATAGCGACATATAGCGGCCAAGGGGAATGAATACAAACCTCTTATTTGCGATGGCGGGGGGTGGAACCGGTGGACACATCATTCCCGCACTAGCGGTCGCCGACGAGCTGCGCCGGCATGGGTACGAATCATTCTTCATTGGGACACAAAGTGGGATGGAAGCACGGCTTGTGCCGGCCGCAGGATTTCCAATCGAGTGGATTGAGATTGGAGGATTGAACAGGGTGGACGTAGCGCGGCGTATCCGGACGCTGGCGCAAATACCGGTAAGTACGGTGCGCGTGTTGCAGATATTCCGGAACAGAAAGCCGAAGGCAGTGTTCAGCATGGGTGGCTACGTGGCCGGGCCGGTGATGATTGCAGCGCGTCTGATTGGCATTCCCATCGTAGTCATGGAGCCGAACGCAGTGCCCGGACTTACCAATCGCCGCATGGGCAAGTGGATCGCGAAGGCGCTGGTGAGTTTCCGGGAGTCGGCGCGCTATTTTCCGGAAGGCCGCGCGGAGGTGACGGGAATGCCCGTGCGCGAAGAGTTTTTCAAGATTCCGGCGAAAGCCGAGCCCGGGGTTCCGTTCACAATTCTGATTACCGGCGGCAGCCGCGGATCGAAGACCTTGAACGAAGCGGCACGCGAAAGTTGGAATCTTTTTGCGCAGCGCATGCGCGTGAGAATTCTGCATCAATGCGGGACGGAAATGTTTTCCGCGCTGGACGGTGAATTCCGCGGCAGCGGCGTTTCGGGTGAAGTGACGCCGTTCATAGGAGATATGCCGGGGGCGTTCGACAATGCGGATCTGATTATCTGCCGGAGCGGGGCGTCCACCGTATCGGAGTTGGCGGCGGCGGGAAAACCGTCGATCCTGGTTCCCTTTCCCTTTGCCGCGGACGATCATCAATTGCGGAACGCCGAGGCGATGGTTCGTGCAGGCGCGGCGCGGCTGGTGTTGGACCGCGACATGAACGGCCAACGGTTGTTCGACGAGGCGCTGGCGCTGGCATCGGCCCCGCGGACGCTGCAATCGATGAGCGGTAATGCGCGGGCGATGGCGAAACCAGGCGCTGCGCGCCGCGCGGCGCTTATTCTGGAAGAACTGGCGGTGAGATAATGCGGAAGAAGCCCGCGCAAGATTTCGATTGACAGCAGACCGGAAAGTCGAAACAATTAAGGACTCAAATGTTTTTTAAGCCCCAGCAGCTGCATTTCACGGGCATAGGCGGTATCGGGATGAGCGGGATCGCGGAGATCCTGTTGAATCTCGGCTATCAGATTACAGGTTCGGACCTGAAACTGACGCCGATTACCGACCGCCTGGCTCAATTAGGGGCTCGTGTCTACGAGGGCCATGCCGCCGCGAACGTGGATGGCGCCAAGGCCGTAGTTGTCACATCGGCGGTGAACGGGCAGAACCCGGAGATTGCCGAAGCGCGGCGGCGCAATATCCCGGTGATTCCGCGGGGCGAGCTGCTGGCCGAACTGATGCGGCTAAAATTCGGCATCGCCATCGCGGGCAGCCATGGGAAAACAACCACCACGTCCATGACGGCGGCGATCCTTAGCCATGCCGGCCTGGACCCCACCGTAGTGGTGGGCGGACGGGTGGGCACGATGGGAGGGTCCAACGCACGGCTGGGCCACAGCAATTTCCTGGTGGTGGAATCGGACGAGAGTGACGGATCGTTTCTGAAGCTTTCGCCTATTTTGGCCATCGTCACCAACATCGACCGTGAGCATCTGGATCACTATCCGTCGATTGTCGAGATCCGCGCCGCTTTCACGGAATTCGTGAACAAAGTTCCATTCTATGGCGCGGCGATACTGTGCCTGGACGACGAGAACATCCAGCAGATTCTGCCATCGATCCGGCGGCGCACGATCACGTATGGAACTGTCGCGCAAGCCGATCTGCAAATCGTATCCTCCGAGGCCCGTCATCTTTCGAGTACGTTCCGGCTGCGATTTCACGACGCCGATCTGGGAGAGTTTCGCGTGGCTGTCCCGGGCCGCCATAATGTTCTGAACGCCACCGCGGCCGTTGCGGTGAGTCTGGAGTTGGAAGTGCGTCCTGAGGCGATCAGAGAGGGGCTTGCCAGTTTTCGTGGCGTGGACCGCCGCTTTCAGCTTCGCGGGCAGGAGAACGGCATTACGGTAGTGGACGATTACGGACACCATCCGACGGAGGTGCGGGCGACGCTGGCGGCGGCCCGTGCCTGCGACTACCAACGGATTCACGTGATCTTCCAGCCGCACCGCTACACACGCACGCAGTTGCTGATGGACGACTTCGGAAAGGCCTTCCACCAGGCTGATTTTGTCTATCTGATGGACATCTACGCCGCCTCGGAAAAGCCGATCGCGGGCGTTACGCCGCAGGCGCTGGCCGAGAGAATCCGGGCTTTCGGGCACAGAGCAGTGGAGTATGCCGGGACGGCGGAGAACGCCGTAGCGGCAGTGCTGGAGCGAGCTCGCGAAGGGGATCTGGTATTGACATTGGGCGCCGGAAATGTTTGGCAGGTTGGCGATAAATTTCTGGATGCGGTGAAAAATACGATTCCGGAACGCGCCGCCGGGAGCACAGTTTAATGGCGCGCCGCGCAGCCTCTGAAATGACCATGCCGCTGCCGGAGCCGGCTAGTGGACGATCGTTGTTCCGCTACGTGTCGGGCACTATCGCGGCGGCGCTGAGTGTGGTGCTGGTGATGTTTATCGCCTCCCGCGTGGAACAGTTCTTTATCAGCGATTCGCGCTTTGTACTGCCGGCTGCGCCGGAGAGTGGCGCGCCCAATCCGAACTTCAACATGGACGGACTGTTCTACACCGCCGATACACAAGTGGCGCAAGTGTTCGCGCGCGACTTCGGCCGCAGCATCTATCTTTGCCCCATCGCCGAGCGGCGGCGGATGCTGCTTGGCATCGACTGGGTGAAGGATGCGGCGGTTTCGCGCATCTGGCCGAACAGGCTGTTCGTGCACATCGTGGAACGAACTCCAGTTGCTTTCGTGCAGGTAGCCGAGGCGCATAGCGGCACGCAATTCGGGCTGATCGACGCCGACGGCGTGTTGCTGGATCCGAAGCGGGTGGCGCACCTGACTCTGCCGGTAATGATTGGAGTAACCGCGGCGGACACCGAGGAAATTCGCCGCCAGCGCGTGAAGCGGCTGCTGCGCCTACAGCAGGAACTGGGCCCGGCATTGATGACCAAGCTTTCCGAGATCGATATCACCGATCTGGAGAATATTAAAGTGACGCAGAAGTTCGAGCGGCACACGGTGGTGCTGATGCTTGGCAATCACGATTTTCCGACCCGCATGAACAACTTCCTTGCGAACTACGACCAGATTCGTCTCCGTATGCCGAATGCGAAGATCCTCGACCTGCGGTTGAAAGATCGAATCACGGCGGTTGGGAGTGACGGTCATGTCGAATAGTTCCCGTTATGCGGTTGGATTGGACGCGGGAAGCCAGCGCACGCGATGCGTGATTTGCGTAGTGGAAGAATCCCGCATCCGCCTAGTGGGCTTCGGCGAATCCGCTTCGCGCGGGTGGGGAAAGGCGCGGCTGTCAGACCAGGCCGCCGCGTCGGATAGCATTCGCCACGCGGTGGAAGAAGCGGAGGCATCGGCCGGGCTTTCGATAGATGCCGCGGTGGTAGGCGTCGGGGGAAGCACGGTCGAGAGCGCCAATAGCCGTGGTCTGTACGAATTTGGCCGGCCGCGCGAAATCGATGCGGGCGATCTGGGCTATGCGGTAGAACTGGCTTCGCGTGTGCGGCTGGAAGATGACCGGTTGCTGTTGCAGGTAGTCCCGCAGGACTTCACGCTGGACGGACGCGCCGGGTATCGCAATCCGCGGGGGGCGACGTGTTCGCGCCTGGAGGCGAACGTGCATGTCATCACCGCCTCTACCCACGATCATCAGGCGCTGGTGAGTGCGGTGCATCAAGCGCATCTGGCAGTGGAAGAAACGGTGTTCGAACCCATCGCGGCTGCCTATGCCTGCATCCTGCAGGAAGACCGGGCGCGCGGCGTGGCGGTGATCGACATTGGCGCGCAGTCCACGGACCTGGTGGTCTATGACGGTGAAATGCTGCTGCGCGGCGCGAGCCTGCCTATCTCCGCCGACCACTTCACTCGGGACGTGGCGTTCGGCTTCAATGTGTCCTATGAAGATGCCGAGAAACTGAAGCGGGAATACGGCTGCGCCAAGCTGGGGCTGAGTTCCGACAGCAGCCTGATTGAAGTGCCATCGGCTGAGGGGCGGCCGGCGCGTGAAGCCACCCGCCGCCAATTGAATGAGATTCTGGAGGCGCGCGCGGAAGAGTTATTCCTCTATGTCCGCAATGAGATTGCAAAGGTGGGCATGGAACAGGCACTGTTGGAAGGCGTGGTTCTCACCGGCGGCGGCGCACTGCTGCCCGGTATGTGGGACATGGCGGAACAGATACTGGGATGCCAGGCGCGCAGCGGTCTGCCGCTTGGAATTGAAAACTGGCCGGAGCAGTTGAAAAATCCCACGTGGGCAGTGGCGGCCGGCCTGGCGATGTACTCCGGGAAATTGAAAATGCAGAAGGAATGGAAGCGGAAGGTGCCCGGCATTATGGGGCTGGTTCTACGATAGATTGTTCTCACGACTGAGACTCTTTAGGAGACAGAAATGGCGGCCGACACGAAGCGCAATTTGAAGTTCGAAATTCAGGAAGAATCTCTGCCGGGCACCAAGATGAAAGTCATCGGTGTGGGCGGCGGCGGATCGAACGCAGTGGCCCGGATGATGAGCGAAGGGCTTGTCGGCGTGGAGTTTCACATTCTGAATACCGACGTACAGGCGCTGGAAGCCTCTCCGGTGCCGAACAAGCTGGCCATCGGACGCAAGGTCACCAACGGGCTTGGCGCTGGATCGGACCCGGCCATCGGCCGTCTGGCCGCGCTGGAAGACACCGAGCGCATCATTGAAATTCTGGAAGGCGCGGACATGGTTTTCGTGACGGCAGGCCTCGGTGGAGGCAGCGGCACGGGCGCGGCTCCGGTGGTGGCGGCACTGGCGAAAGAACTGAACGCGCTGACTGTCGCCGTGGTAACCAAGCCGTTCAGCTTTGAAGGACCACGCCGCATGAAGCAGGCCGAGCGCGGGCTGGCGGACCTGGCGGCAACGGTGGACACCGTCATCTCCATTCCCAACGACAAGCTGCTGGAAATTGTTCCGCGCGGCACCAGCTTCTACGAATCGTTCCGGGTGGCCGACGACGTATTGCGCCAGGCAGTGCAGGGCATTGCGGACATAATCACAACACCGGGCGTGATCAACCGCGACTTCTCAGACATTCGCGCCATCATGCTGGGCATGGGTTACGCCATGATGGGCACGGCTACGGCAAAGGGCGAGAACGCCGCCATCAATGCCGCGAAGCAGGCCATCAACTGCGCGCTGCTGGAAGAGGGTGGCGTGAAGGGCGCGCGCGGAATCCTGATCAACATCACTGGATCGAGCAAGCTGAGCATACATGACGTCAACGAAGCATGCGCGCTGATTCGGGCAGCCGCCGAATACGAAGATGTGCAGATCAACTTCGGCATTGTGATGAATGAAGCGATGGACGATCAGGTGAAGATCACGGTGATCGCTACCGGCTTCCAGCGCGCCAACCTGCCGGCTATCGACCGGGCGACTTCGGTGCAGGAAGGGCGGATGATTTCCGGACCGCCGCAGAGGTCGTATGGAACGCCGGCGCCGCGAGAGGAGGCCGAACCGATCTTCGGCAGACGGGACGATGAGCCCCCTCCGGTGCAACGCGAGCCGGAACCGCCGCAGCAGGAAGCGATTGCGACAACCGCTACCGTGATTGAGCCTAAAGGCGATGAGCCGCAGAAGACCGATCTGGATATGCCGGCCTTTTTGCGGCGGGAACGGCGGTTGTTTCAGTAGCTGCCGCGACCCGGGGATCGCGCGGACAAGGGCTTCCGCGCTCCGTTGGAGACTAGAGTGGTGTCCCTCGTAGGAGTTGACGACGGGGGCAGGAGCGCGACCCGGGGGCGAGCGCAGACAAGGTGTCTGCCCCACCTTGCGCCCAGTAGCCTGTTGTGAAGAATTCGCCGGGTCGGCATACTAATGTGCTGTCCGCAAATTGGCCAGGCCCTCGGATTGGTCGGCGGTGCACCGGCTCCGCAGCGATCCGCCTGGATGCCGCTTGTGTTCCGGGAAGCCGAGGCAGGGGCCTCGGCGCGGACCAATGGGTCCGCCGTCCTTGGCTGTCTCGTTATTTTGAAGACGCTGCACTATCCTTTGCCCCAGAACGCGAAGACTACGGCGCCTATCAGGCAGACGAACGATCCGGCGTAGCGCCAGTGCATCGGCTCTTCCAGGTACAGCCACGCGAAGACGGCAAATACGGTCAGCGTGATGATTTCCTGAATGATCTTGAGTTGAAACGCGCTGAGCGTGCCGTACCCGATGCGGTTCGCCGGCACCTGAAAGCAGTACTCCGGCAGCGCGATCAGCCAACTGATAAGAATGGTAATCAACAGCGGCGAGGTACGATGCTTCAAGTGCCCGTACCACGCAACGGTCATGAACAGATTCGAACAGAGGAGCAACCCAACGGTTTTGATCATCCTCTGTAGGATGACTCAGGCGTCGACGTGATTACAAAAATAGCGGTCGAGCTGTGCTTTGTGCGCCAGCGACAGGCGATCGGAGAGTTCCTTCATCTCGCCGTGGGGCATGGGGCGGTAGGCCTTGGCAATGGCGATGTTCTGGTCGATGAAGTCCAGTTGAGGCATCCCGAGCACGCAGGCCGACACCGGCAGCGATAGCGAATAACTAATCAGCTTCTCGGCTGTGGCCTTACCGGAAAGCCCTTCCTGGGCAAAGATCTTCATGGCGATGACGCCCATCTTCTTGCGATTGGCTACCGGTAGCGCCAAAGTCTCGAAGCTTGTTGTCAACTGGTCGTTGATCTCCATGTTGCCCTTCCCGTTACGCATGCCGGCGCGCGCGGCGTTGAGCGCCATCTGGGTGCAATCGAAATCGTGGCGCTCCAGCGCGAGCTTCAGCACGGCGGGATCGGTGTGGCTGGTAACGCCGATGAACCGCGTCACCTTTTGGTCGCGCAGCTTGTGGAGAATGTTCAGCACGCCGTCCTTGGCTTCGGCGGCGGCCAAATCCGCTTCGTCGGTCAGGCTGTGGATGTGGATCAGGTCGACGTGATCGGTCTGCAGGCGCTTCAGGCTGCCTTCGAGAATACGCTGCGCTTCGTCGCCATTGCGGACATTGATTTTGGTGGCGAGGAAAAGTCCATTGCGCCGGGTGGCCATCACTTTGCCTACGCGCGTCTCGCTTTTGCCGTTACCGTAGCCGTAAGCGGTGTCCACGTATGTGATGCCCAGGTCGAGGGCCTTATTCAGTGCTTCGACGGCTTTGTCGTCGTCCGGGTAGGAAAGGAACCGGCTGCCGCAACCGAAAGCCAGGATCGAAACCCTGGCGCCAGTCTTGCCCAGGATGCGGGTCGGCATTCCGGACTTTCCGTCCACCTCCGCCGCGAGCAGGGGCTGCGCCGCAACCCCGCTGAGCGCTGCCGTCTCAAGAAATCTTCGTCGTGAAATACCCATTGCCAACACCTCCAGAGACTCTCATCATAAGACATTCCAATGAGTGGGAGAATAAGAGCATGGGGACAGTTCTCAGCGAAGCGCAACTCGATCAACCGAGGCCGGCCCGGGGCGGCACAGGCGGCCGCGGACCGGGCCACGGTGGACAGGACTTCGGCGGCGGTGGCGATTCGGGTGGCGGCGACTTCGGTTATTCGTCCAGTATCTACCAGGTTGGGATGATTGTGGCGCTGTTCTCTATCGCAGCGCTCTTCATCGCATTGGTACTGGCGTACGGAATCCAACTTCGGGCGCAGAGCACCTGGCAGCGCGTACACATACCGCTGACGCTGTGGGTGAGCACCGCGTTGCTGGGCGCCAGCAGCGCCTCGCTTGAAGCAGGCCGGCGGGCCTTGCGCCGCGGCATTTCGCGGAGGTATATCCGCTCACTTGGAATCACTACGCTGCTGGGCCTGGCGTTTATTACGTCGCAGTTGCTCTCGTGGCAGGAGCTGAAACGCCAAGGGATTTATGTTGAGGCAAATCTGCACGGGTCGATGTTCTACGTCTTCACCGGCGCGCACGGATTTCACGTGCTGTTCGGAATCTGCTCGCTGATATATCTTGGGGTGCGTTCCCGGCGGCTGGCAGGCGCAACGGAACACGTCTTCCGGCACGAACGCTCAGTGACGTCCGCTGTCGCTCTGTACTGGCACTTCATGGGAGTGCTTTGGATTGCGCTGTTTGGTCTGCTTCATTTGTGGAGCTGATCCGATGGCCCCCACAAAACGGCGGTTGGTTGCGCCTAAAACCCAAGACAGCCATTGCCCTCAGCTATCTGGAAGCACAGGGCCTTTCACCCAGGTTCACCGGTGGTTTCGGCGGAAGTGGTAAGTGAATGAGGCAGTGACGTACGAACGGAGCGGGAAGCCGGTGACGCGGTCGAAGGTCTCGCCTTCGCCGGGGAGGGCGAGCGTTTCGACGGTTTGCCCGCCGTAGCCGCTGGCGATGAATACGTTGAGGCCCACATCGATGCCCTTGCTTTCAAATCGCCTTACCAGCGCTCCGCGAAACTCGCGGACGGGCACGGAGTCGAAACCGCCGCCGAGGGGCTTGATGCCGACATGCCCATATTCGCCGCGCGCCACCAGGTGAAAGGGCAGCTTGTCGATTGTTCCCAGAATATTCCAGATCAGGCGGGGAGCCTCCGGCGTGGGCTCTCCTGTTTCGCGGTCCCGGGCATCAGCTCGGGCGTAGAGCGCCTGCACGAAACCGTGCGCGAAGTTGCGGCGCGCCGTTAGGGTGATGGATTTGACGAGGCCCGGACCGTAGTCCTGCTGGAGCCCGGTGTCGTTCGATATGCGCGCCAATTGTTGCGCAGTGGTGACGTGGGCCAGGGTAACGCGAAAATCCGTGTGGGCGATTACCTTGCTGACCACCAGTTGGTAGGACCGCGCCTTGCTGACGATCGTTCCGCCCTGGACGGCAGTGGTGCCTATACGCGGATCGTTAATATGAAACGCCTGCCCGTAGCTGAGGGATACGGCCGGAAGGAAAGACGACAGCCCCTCGGACGGAAGGAAAGCGACAGTCCCCTTGGGAGAATTGACGGAGGCGTGACGCGAGAAAGACAACTCCGGGCGATAGAGATCCCGATTATCGAAGCCAACCTCATCACGGCGGTAACCCACATTGTAGTGCAGATAACGCAGGAAAGAGCCATCGGCCGAGACGTAGGGGCTATAAAAATTCAGCAGGATATTGTTAGCTGTGACCGGTTCAAATACTCCGGCGCTATTGGCGCGATCAAGGTCGAGAGCGCTGGGCCGCTCACGGCGGAAATTCGCACCCGCGAGGAGCGAAAACATCTTGTGGAAGCGCTCGGCGTAGAGGACATCTTCCGAGTTGACATTGCGGTGCTCGCTCTGACGGATCCAGCCGTCACCGAAGTTAGGGCGGACATCCAGAGTGTAATAACGATAGAAGCCGGAAAACTGAAATTGGCGGTTCTGCGTGAGATGCCAGACATCGTTCAAAATCAGCGAACCGTTTGCCGTTTCCTCCTGTTGACGGGCATCGTAGGTGTCGTTGGGAACATTTGTATCGATAGGGATCAGTCCGGGTTGAAAGGCGAAACCGTAATAGCCGATGCCGTAAGCGGTCAAATCATGTTTGCCGAAACTGAAAACTTTGGAGACATTGCCCTTGTATTGTTTCCGGTGTTCGAGGCGCTCGAGATAACCGTTCCCAAAAGAAAGCTCCAGCCCCACCCAAGCTTTATTAGCCGGATTGGCAGGGCTCCAGCCGGTTACGAGGTTGACGTCGCGGTGGTCAGCCGTTAACCGGAAGAGCGGTTCGATGCGGTCGCGGAGGCCGAAGACAATGGCGGAGTTTACGGCGTTGTTCCCTTCCCGGACATTGAAGGCGCCGCCATCGGTCTGGACGCTCTCAATAGCGATGGGGATGATGACGTTGGGATCGGCGTAACCGTTTCCGTGTGCATTGACGGGCAGGTTATTGGGGTAAAGAAAGCCGCCGATCTGGAAAAACATCGCGATTGGTTCACCGTGGTCGCCCGCTACGCCCGGCGCGAAGTATTGAGGCGGTTTGACACCGCCCGCAGGGGACTCGACAGGCATGCCTGGAATCGAGATCGGCATGCCTGGGCGACCCGGGTTGGCGTCAAGCGTCTCATCGCGTATCATGATGCGTTGCGCGGGATCGGGGGAGAATAGGCCGAGATCCGAAACTTCGGCAGCTACCGTAACGGACTGGTTTTGAGAAGCAATCCGCGAGAACTGGAGATCTTCCGTTTGTGTCGAGTCTCCTGCAATGACAATCGTCCTGGTGATGATGGGAAAGCCGGTTGCCTCCGCGGTTAGCCTGTATTCACCAGTTCCAAGAGCCGCGAACGAGTAACGGCCCTGATCGTCGGTCCTCGCTTCATTCCGGCTGGAGTCCGCGCGTCGTAAAAGACTCACGGTCGCTTTCGGAACGGTCCGTCCTTGGGGGTCCGTGAGAGTCCCCGCAAAGTTGGTGGCGGCAGAAGCCGGGACTCCAGCGAGGCAGAAGCTAAAAATAGCCAGACAGACTTGGATGCCGCGCCTCATTGACTCACCGTTGCCGTTCCCCGGAGTATATCAGATCGTGTTACCTTTCTGACAAACGTAATACGTTATCTTCGGGAGAACGGATGAGTGCAACGCGACCGCGTTCCCGCAGGGCGCCAACAACGAAGAAAATTGACAACACTCGGGACAACACTAAGATCGAGTCGGGATTACGACAGACTCAGCGGCTCCCGCATACGTTACGCCATTTCCGGCGACCCATTTCCGCCATGGATTTTGACGCCGAGGTTAGCGGCTGCTAAGCTAATGGTTGCTAGGTTAGTGTTTGATAGCTTGCGACTCAATTAATCTCTCCTCATGTCAGAAAAAGCCGTTTCCAAGCCTCGCCTCTCTTCCGAAGAACGCAAAGCCTCCATTGTGGAGGCTGCGATTCGCCTGTTCGGCGAAAGAGGATTCCGCGGCACAACTACCCGGGAAATCGCCGCAGCCGTTGGCGTGAGCGAGCCTATTCTCTACGAACATTTCAAGACCAAGGGCGATCTCTATGCGGCCATTATCGACAGCAGCTCACACAAGGGGGTGGAGTTGCTGGCTGCGCTGGCCGCCCGGTACCACGACGTTGACGATGACGATGGATTTTTCACCGAACTGGGCCAGTTGATTTTGAAGTGGTACACCCACGACGCGTCGTTCATTCGCCTGCTGCTTTTCAGCAATCTGGAAGGCCACGAATTGAAGGACCTTTTCTTCGAACGCCAAAGTTCGCGCGTTCTCGACATCGTTGGCGGATACATCGAGCGCCGCATCCGGCAAGGCGCGATGCGCAAGATCGACCCAGCGCTTTCGGCGCGCGTCTTTCTGGGGATGGTGTCGAACTATGCCCAACACGCAATTCTGTTTCGCTGCGGGACTCTCACGTTGTCGAATGAGGAGATCCTCCGCGGCATGGTTGGCATCTTCCTAAACGGTACCTGCGTCCAAGGACAATAATGACCCTCCGAATCACTGGATTAATAACGCTCGCTGTTCTACTGGCGGGCTGCTCCAAAAACGAAACAAAAGCTGAGGCCGCCTCCGCTGCTAAACCGGTTGAGCCACTTTCCGTTAAGACTGCCGTGGCGGAAACCAGGCAAATTGATAAGGCGATCTCAGTGACTGGTTCGCTCATTCCCGATGAGACGGTGACGTCGAGCTTTGAGGTGCCGGGCCGCATTGCCGCGATTTACGTGGACTTCGGCCAGAATGTGCACAAGGGCCAAGTGCTGGCCGAACTGGATAAACAAGAACTGACGCTGCAAGTGGAACGCAGCCGTGCGGCGCTGTTGCAGGCACTGGCGCGGGTGGGACTGGATGCATCGCAGGAAAACGTAACACCGGAATCCACGCCGGCGATCCGGCAGGCCGTGGCGCAGATGGAAGATGCGCGATCGAAGTATGAGAGCGCGATGAAGCTGGTGCAAACCGGGGACATTTCAAAGGAACGCGCCACCGAGCTGGAGAAGTCGTTCCGCGCGCGGCAAGCCGCCGTGGAGGCCGCGCGCGATGACATGCGGACGCAGTGGGCCAACGTGGCCGCTTTTCGCGCCGATGTAAAACTGGCGCAGAAGAGGCTGGGCGACACCGTGGTGCGGGCGCCTTTCGATGGCGCGGTGACGCAGAAGAACGCCTCAGTGGGCCAGTTCATGAAAGAGAACACGGCCATCCTGACGCTGGTGAAGACGAATCCGCTGCGCCTGCGAGTGGAGATTCCCGAGACCGCTGCCGGTGTCATCCGGATGGGCGCTACGTTGAGCTTCACCACCGAGGCCGCCGCGGGCGAGGAGTTCCGCGCTGTGGTCCGCGAGCTGAATCCGTCGCTCGATTCCAAGTCGCGCTCGCTGACTGTGGAGGCACGGCTTGTGCAGAACGATCCGCGGTTGCGGCCCGGCATGTTTGTTCAGGTGCAGTTGGTGCTATCGCGGAATAATGAGGTTGTTGTGGTGCCGGCACAAGCCATTTACACAATGGCCGGACTGACCAAAGTGTTCGTCATCCGCGAAGGCAAGGTAATTGAATACAAGGTCACCCCGGGCCAACAGATCAAAGGTTGGATTGAATTGCCCAACGCAGAGATCAAGGCCGGCGACCGCGTGGCCATCTCCGCACTTCCACAACTTATTCAAGGGGCGCCGGTCCGCACCACCTAACAAGAGCCCACATCCATGCAAAAATTAGCTGAACTCTGCATCAAACGCCCGGTCTTCGCCACGATGTTGATTCTGGCGCTGGTTGTGATGGGTCTGAACTCTTACATGAAACTGGGCGTGGATTTCTTCCCGAAAGTAGACTTCCCGATAGTCACCATCACCACCACGCTCCGCGGCGCAGCGCCGGAAGAGATCGAAACGCAAGTCAGCAAGCGCATTGAAGAAACAGTGAACACCATCAGCGGTATCGACGACTTGCGCTCCATTTCCTCGGAAGGCATATCCCAGGTATTCATTCAGTTCGTTTTGGAGAAGGACCCGGAAATTGCGGCTCAGGAAGTTCGCGACAAAATCTCGCGCGTGCTGCGCGATCTGCCCCGCGACGCCGATCCACCGATTGTGGAGAAGTTGGCGACGGACGCATCGCCAATTCTCAACGTGGTGGTGGCTTCGGGGCGCGATCTGCGCGAGACCACGAAAGTGGTGGACGACACGATCAAGAAGAACATCGAATCGTTGAGCGGCGTGGGGCAAGTGAAGTTCATCGGTGACCGGACGCGCCAGATTCAGATCTGGCTGGATGGCGAGAAGCTGTACTCGTATAACCTGAATATCGATCAGGTGCGCGCCGCGGTCGCTGCGCAAAACGTCGAGATTCCCGGTGGCCGGGTGGAGCAAGGCAGCCGTGAGCTTTCGCTGCGCACGCTGGGGCGAGTGGAGAATCCAAGAGATTTCTCACGGATTGTGGTAGGAGCCGCGGGCGGCAATCCGGTTCGCATCAGCGACATCGGTTATGTAGAGGACGGGGTGGAAGAGCCGCGCTCCCTGGCGCGGCTGGACGGAATACCGGCGGTAGTACTGGAAGTCCGTAAACAGGCTGGCACCAACACGCTCAGCGTGATCCACGCGATCAAAGACCGCATTGCCGAGCTGCAAAAGGGCATGCCGAAAGACTACGTGATCAGCTACACGCGCGATCAGTCGGACTTCATCTCAGATTCTTTCAAAGCAGTGCAGGAGCATCTGATCCTGGGCGGATTTCTTGCCGCTGGAATCGTGTTCGTGTTTATTCGAAGCTGGCGGTCCACGCTGATCGCTGCCATCGCCATTCCGACGTCGATCATCTCCACCTACACGCTGATGAGCCTGATGGGATTCACGCTGGATCAGATCACCATGTTGGCGCTGGTGTTGATGGTGGGCATCGTGATCGACGACGCTATCGTGGTGCTGGAAAACATTTTCCGTTTCGCCGAAGAGAAAGGCTTGAGTCCGGTGGAGGCCGCCATTCAGGGTACTCGCGATATCGGCTTGGCCGTACTTTCGACGACGCTGAGTCTGGTGATCATCTTCATCCCGGTGGCGCTGATGAGCGGCATCGTTGGAAAATTCATGTCGAGTTTCGGATACACGGCCGCGTTCGCCATTATGGTTTCGCTGCTGGTCAGCTTCACGCTAACGCCAATGTTGTGCGCCCGGTTCCTGAAGCCGGAAGTGAAGAAAGGCGGGCAATCGACTAAGGAAGCGGGGTTCTTCCGTCATATTTCCAAGCCGTATCGGGCCATGCTGGGGTGGTCTATGACGAACCGCTGGGTGATCGTCGCTGTATCGGTCC
>JANXXV010000442.1 GCA_025350445.1 Bryobacteraceae bacterium
GGACAGTTACGACAAGACCTGGAGATCGGGCTGGCAGACCGAGGCGAAGATCGATGAGGCGTCTCATACGTGGTATGCGGCGGCTAAAATTCCGCTGAAGTCAATTAGCAGCCAACCTGTAAAAGAAGGCGCCAGGTGGCGAATGAACCTGTATCGCATTGAGGGAGACGGGCCCGATACGAAACGGCATTTCCTCTGCTGGCAACCGACTTGCGTATCCGGGCGGGACCCGAACCACGTCCCCGAAAATTTCGGCGCCCTTATTTTCGGCGGCAAGCCGTAGGCGGGAGTTCCGCGCGCCTCTGCCGCAGTGCATGGAGTATCCGCGGGAATGCCGCATCATCCTAATCTCGCGGTGGCGGGTTGTCGTCTTGGGCGGGAGAAACCGAAGGGTGACGCCCGTGTTTCAACTTAGAGCCGACAGTCGCTGTTTGACAAGATGGCCCGCACTTTCGTTCGTCATATCCGTGTGCAATCGAGAAATGAACTACGCCAGTGTATTCTCATGGAAGGCGCTCGAAGCTGTTACCTAAACGGATATAAGTTAGCGAGACGATATTCTAGACGTTGCCGGCGCGCATTTGCCCGGCCAAGTGATCCGTGGCGCGCATCGACAGGGCCAGGATTGTCATCGTTGGATTTTGAGATCCGCCGGTTACGAAGCTGCTGCCGTCTACTATCAGCAGATTTTTGATGTCGTGCGTCTGGTTCCATTGGTTGAGGACGCTGGTCTTGGGATTGTCGCCCATGCGGCATGTCCCCAATTCGTGAATGCTGTAGCCCGGAGGGAACATCTTGTCGTTCCGGTTTAATACTTCAAAGCCGGCGCCTTGGCAGACTTCGCTTATAGTCTCGACCGCATCCTTCGCCATCTGGAATTCGTTGTCGCCGTACTTGGCCTGGAAGTGCAGGACGGGGATGCCCCAGGCATCTACAACATCCTTGTTGATGCGGACGTGGTTTTCGAATCTTGGCAGAACCTCTCCCATTAGAGTGCAGGAGAAGGCGGAGCCGCGGTGGCTGTCGAGCGTCTTTTGCAACTCTTCGCCCCACTGCGGAAAATACTTTGCGTCCGGGGTGCCGCCGGTGCTGAAGTCGAGGGCGTATCCACGGAGAAAGTTTTTCTCCGGCTTGGTTTTGTCCAGATTACGGAAGCGGGGAATGTATCCGCCGCCGCCTACCAGGCCGCGCTCGGCTTTGCCGTCCCGCGCTTCTGGAATTGTCGCTACTACACTGTTCGACATGTAGAACTGATCGTGCAGATAGTGACCCAGAACGCCGCTGGAGTTGGCAATTTTGGAATTGAGCAGGATGCGGGTGCTTTCCAGGCACGATGCGCCCACTATAACGGCCCGCGCTTTTACGTGCATTTCGCGGCGGGAATGCCGGTCTAGAAAATTCGCGCCGTTCGCCAGGCCCGTGGTCTTATCGATGGTTACATCGCGTACTACGGCATTAGGGACTATGGTTAGGTTTCCGGTGGCCATGGCGTCCGGCAACAGCAGATTCATGGAACTGGCGAATTGCCCGTTGCCAAGGGCGCGGCGCATTTTGGTTACGGTGATGCCATGTGTCTTGGCCGATTCGGCGAAACGTTTGGTTGCTCCGCTGTCCGGCGAATTGTCATCTATGAAGCTGCCATCCGGCAGTTGCGCTAATCCTTCTTTCCGGCCGGCTACGCGGAAAATCGGTTCGACCTGATCGTAGTAGGGCGCCAGATCGGCATAGCTGATGGGCCAATTTTCGCCGAAGCCGTCGTGATCCTTGGCTTTGAATTCGTAGTCGCTGAGGCGGAATGACATGCGGGCCCAGAATAGGGACTTGCCGCCGATCATGCGGACGCGGACCCAGTTGAAGGGCTGCTTCGGATCGTGGGTGTAGGGAACTTCCTTTTCATCTACCCATTGGTTGGCGTTGAACTCGTTGGCTTGGAACAGGTGCGGCAGCTTTCCCGGTTTTCCGAAGCCGCGATAGGGCAGTTCGTAGACCGGTTTGAGGCCACGGTTTTTTTCGAAGTCTACTAAGGGTCCTGCATCGAGGAGGAGACATTTAATGCCTTTTCTTGTCAGGTTGTATGCGGCCATTCCTCCGGAGGCGCCGGAACCGATGATTAGAACGTCGTAGTCTTTGGCGGGCATTGTTATTTTCCTTCCTGCTCGGGGCTTGGGCGGACGAGGGCGGCCGCCGCAGTCCTGGGGGACCGCCCTCCTTGTGGCTTTAGT
>JANXXV010000450.1 GCA_025350445.1 Bryobacteraceae bacterium
GAACCTGCGTTCCACCTTCACCTGCACGCTGTGGTAGGTCGAAACTCCGATGTTGGCGTATTGATTGATGGAATCGAATCCGGGATAAGGCCGCAGCGGAACCGCCAATCCCAGCGGTACTTGATTGATGTCGTAGTTCAACGGCAACTTAATGCCGCGAGTCCCACGGTAGGCCAATTCCACCAGCCAGCTTTGTCCCAAGGCGTGCTGAATATCCAGGCTGTATTGCAAACTGTAGGGATTCCGCAGATTGGACGGAATCGCTGCCAGCGACCGGGAAGGCTGCGCCACGCCCAGCAGATCCAGCAGCGTCCGTGAAGCGACCGTGCTGGATGTTGAGAACGGAGTGGGCGTATTAGTAACGGCCGAGCTGGAGAACGGCGGATTGTTTTCGATCTGCTGAACGGTGCTGGCCTGCAACAACGTCTCGTATAGAACGCCGAAACCGCCCCGCACAACGGTCCGGCCCAGGCCCGTTACGTCATAGGCGAATCCCAACCGCGGAGCGAAATTATTCCGGTCCGGCTGATAGAGTCCATCCCATCCCGACGTCGCCGGGGTAACGATGCCCTTACCAGGCGCGAAGTTCGCCAGCTTGTTGTTCACCTCGGTCCACGGTGCATTGTACTCGTAGCGCAAGCCGTAGTCGAGAGTCAGCCGCTTATTCAACCGCCAGGTATCCTGCGCGAAGATTGCCCAGGCGGAGTCGCGATAGCCGCGCCCAAACTGGCCTACGGTGATAGTGGCCTGGCTGGGCAGACCCAGCACCAGATCCGCCAGCACGTTCGCCAGCGCATTGGCGGGCGTGTTGGGGATCAATCCGTTTCTTGATCCGTCAAACGATATGGTTCCCCGCTGATTTCCGGCTCCGCGGGTGTTGAAGTGATAACGGGAAACCTCGCCGCCGAACTTCAAGCCGTGCGCGCCTCGAAGCATGCTGACAGAATCCGACCCGTAAATCGTGTTTTCATTTTGCACGCGGTTGTACCAGGAAAGCCCGCCCAGCGCCGCCAGACCACCCTGCGCAAACGAAATAGACGGAATGCCATTGGCGGCGGAGCCATTCGGCAGGCCGAACTCCGCTGCGTTTCGCGGATCGCCGTTCGCCAGTTCATTTCCGTAGCGATTGACACCGATTCGGGCCTCGTTTGAAACCGCGGCGGAGAACGTCCGTATATACCCCAGGGTTCCGTTGGTGGTTCGTTCCGGATTCGGCAATGAGAACCCCGGGATGTACGGTCCCCCGAACCGGTCCACAATGTAAATCTGATCGTTCAAGTTCCATGAGGTCCGCAGCGTAACCACGTCGCGTTCTGTGAAGTGATGGTCGGTCCGTACGTGATACTGATAATCGTTAACGCCGATGGTGAGCGCGGCGTTATAGTTTCCTCCCGGCAGCGTTGCGTTCGGCAGGGGATAAAGCGCCAGCAGTTTCGCCGACACCGGAGCGATTCGTCCGGAGAGATCCAGCACCTGTGCTTGCCCATTTGCGCCGGTAAATGGGATCAGGCCGCGCGCCTGTGTGGCAGTGGGCACGAACGAGGTTCGCGTCTCCGACCCTTCCAGGTTGCGCAGCAGTTCTGTGTTCACAAAGAAGAAATGCTTCTGCTTCCAGATGGGTCCGCCGACGCTGCCGCCAAACTGATTGTGGCGCACCTTGCCGCGCGGAAGTCCGGACCGCTTGCTAAATGTATCGTTGGCGTTCAGTACCGTGTTGCGAAAAAATTCGTAGGCCGAGCCGTGAAACTGACTGGAACCGGAACGCGTAATAATGCTCACCTGTCCGCCCATCGTCCGGCCGTAGTCCGCCGTCGGTACCGCGTTGATGACGGAGAATTCCCGCACCGCTTCATTCGACGGCTCGAAGTTGATGACGCTGTATTGCCGCACGTTCATCGGCATTCCATCGAACAGAAAGTTATTCGAGCGGCTGCGCGCCCCGTTCACATTGAAGGCGCCCTCGGTGTTCTCCCGTGCCTTGCCGTAACGGTTGGCCGCGGTGGAAACGTTCCAGCCAGCGGAAACGCCCGGAACGATGAGTGCAAGGTTCTGAAGCTGGCGGCCATCTGTAGGAAGATCCTGCACCGACCTTTCATTCACTACGGCGAAGGCGGTTGCCGTCTCCAGTTGCACCAGCGGTGTCGTCTCCGTCACCACAATGTATTCGCGCGACTCGCCTGGCGGCAGCGATAGATCGATCCGGACCTCATCGCCAACCCGCAGTGCGACATCGTTCCTCTGCACGGAAGTGAATTGCGGCTGTGACGCGACAATTTCGTATGTGCCGGATTGAAGGCCCAGAATCTGATAGTTTCCGGCTTGGTTCGCCGCGGTGGTGCGCGTCACCTTGGTCTCACGGTTGAGGGCGGAAATGGTAGCTCCTGCCAGCACGCCTCCGCTGGAATCGGTGACCGTACCGCTTACGGAAGCCGTGGGGGCTTGCGCCCAACCCGCAATACCGCTTATCGGAACCAGAAGAATCCATCGCAATGTCCGCATGACAAGTGAGTGGCCCGAAGCGGCGATTTCTTACAAAAATGGTCAAAAGTGTTTTGGGGGCAGGGAAAGCTTCCGCAGGAGCCGGGCTTCGAACTCCGCGCCGGCGTCGGGAATCGACCTTACGCTCTGCCGCGCAACTTTCCCCAACCATTCGATTTGCCGGGCAAAAAGTCTGCAATGCCAGCAAATCCAAAGGTGCACGCGGAACTGCACGCGCGTAATCCACGGTTGGTGCGGAACCGCATCGGCATCCATCAACGCCGCAATTTCCCGACAATTCATTACGTGGATCATTGCCATCCCTTCGCCTGCATGCACTCACGCAGCCTATGTCGAGCGCGATGAATCAGTACCCCCAAATGAGTGACGCTAATCTGGAGATTGTTACAAATTTCTTTTGATTCCAATCCTTCCACTTCGCGCAACAGGAAAACTTCCCGTTGCTGAAGGGGGATTGAGGCGAGGCACTCGTCTACGGCGCCGCGGATTTCCTTTGATGCAAACAAGCGTTCCAAGTCGTCCGGATGGCTGATCCAATGCCCTTTCCCGTCGAACCAGTCGGCGAAGCATGAGTCGATCGAATCGTGCGATTCATCCCGCTGTAGCGAACGCCGCCGTTCCCGCATCTTCCAATGCAGAATGCCGAAGAGCCACGTCCGCACCTGAGATCGTCCTTCGAACTGGTCGAGTTTTTGCAGGAACACGGTGAACACGTCCTGCACCAGATCTTCGGCCTGCTGCTCATCGAAGCCCATGGCCCGCGCGGCCCGGTAAAGCGGCCGGGCATTTTCCTGCACGGTAGCAGACAGCGTTTCCGGATCACGCTCGCGGAGGCGGGTTAGCAGGACGGCGTCGAATTGGGGCGGCGATGTCATCGAGGGATGATCCATTCTGCCAGACGGTTCGGCGGATTTCCAATTGTGCGGCGGGTATCCCCTAAGACGGCCGTTCGAGGGTAAAAACTTAAACTGGCTCGTTGTAGAGCCACGCACCCGCAAGTGCGGCCAAGACGACGTTTATGAGCCCAGCCGCGATGCCTGTCAAGATCAGGTCCGCTGGAAGAAGGTGCATCGCCATGGGCGTTCCCCATGCTAAGAGGTAGCCTAACACCCACACCGCGATACCAGCTAAAACGGCCGTCTTGGGTCCGGCACCGTAACGCGGTCGAATGGCGGCATACAGCCAAACAACGAAGATGCCCGCAAGGAAACCCACAATCGCGATCTGGACGCCGCTCGAAATGTCAGTCGGCGCGCCTTTTACCGCCTCGTTCCATTTCTCTCGTAGCAATACGCCGTTCACCAGGTAGCGTCCGGCGTTAAGAATCAGGCCAGCTATCAAGCCACCCGGAAGCACTCTGCTCCAATTTATTCCACTCACTTAGACATCCCTCCCGAATTGAATTCGTACTGCTGCCTTGCTTACGCGACTTCGTCGTGCAGTTTCCTGTTCGGATCGCTGCGTCCTTGCGTACCCGTCATTGGAGGTTCATGATACATGTTCCTCCGTTGTCATGCAAATTATTCTGCCGGGCTAAACTAAGCAATAATGGACTTCGAATGAGAACCCTGTTTGCAGTACTCACAATCGTAGCCGCTGCCGGAGTGATCGGTGTCGCGGCTCCCGCTGAGGAGGATGCCGAGGCTGGCGCCAAAGCCTGGGTGGCGTTGATCGATTCGCAGAAATATGCACAGAGTTGGACGGAGTCGAGTTCTCTGTTCCAAGCCGGAGTCAAACAATCGGATTGGGTGCCAATGGTGAAGAAGGTCCGGGATGGTATGGGTTCTCTCGTCACACGGAAACCATTGAAGACGACGATGGCCAAGAGCCTTCCAGGCGCTCCGGATGGCGAGTATGCCGTTGTACAATTCGACACTGCGTTCAAGAATAAGGCGAAGGCCGTGGAAACCATCACCATGATGAAGGACGACGGTAAGTGGAAGTGTGCCGGATACTTTATTAAATGACGGAATGACCTCGAAACGCCTGCTGCTGCTTGCCGCTACTACCGGCTACCAGACTCAAAGTTTCGCGGATGCGGCACATCTGCTGGGTCTCAACATCGTGATGGCCACTGACCGCTGCCATGTGCTGGACGACCCTTGGGGCGACAGTGCCGTAGCGGTTCGATTCGAAGAACCGGAGGCCGCCGCGCTGGAACTATCTCTACTCGCGCCCCCGCCCGGTGCGATTGTCGCGATCGGGGACCGTCCAACATCCATCGCCGCGCTGACGGCCGAACGGCTCGGCTTGCGGTATCACTCTCCCGATGCGGTGGCAGCGTGCCGCAACAAGTTCCTGGCTCGCGAGCGTTTCCGCGCGGCCGGGTTGCCGGTACCCCGCTTTGCCAGAGTGCCTTTAGAGGGTTGCGGGAATCCGATTGGCTACCCGTGCGTACTGAAGCCCCTCGGCCTCTCTGGAAGTAGGGGAGTGATTCGGGCGAACGATGACAGTGAATTCGCCGCCGCCTTTGCGCGCATCCGCGTGATTTTGCAAAGCCCTGAGATTGTGAGAATGCACGATGGGCAGGACCGGTTCATTCAAGTGGAGGAGTTTATCGACGGCCGCGAGTTTGCCCTGGAAGGCATCGTCACAGCCGGCCGGTTGCAGACCTTGGCCATCTTCGACAAGCCCGATCCGTTGGACGGCCCCTACTTTGAAGAGACGATCTATGTGACGCCATCAACCGAGCCCGGCCAGCAACGTTTGATTGACGCAACGCAGCGCGCCGTCACTGCGCTTGGCTTGACCCATGGTCCGATTCATGCGGAAATGCGCTTGAACTCCACAGGGGTGTGGATGCTGGAAGCGGCGGCGCGGCCCATCGGTGGACTGTGCGCGCGGGCGCTACGGTTTGCCGGCGGGAGTATGAGTTTGGAAGAGCTGATCCTGCGGCATGCGCTCGGCGAAGACGTCAGCGGGTTGGAACGGGAATCGGCGGCATCGGGAGTGATGATGATTCCAATTCCACGGAACGGGATTTATCGCGGTGTGAAGGGCGTCGCTGAAGCGTCGGCGATTGCCGATGTGATTATCACAGCGAAAGAAGGCCAGCGCTTGCAGAGACTGCCTGAGGGCAACAGCTATTTAGGGTTCCTGTTTTCGCGCGGTTCGAACCCGCGGGAAGTAGAGCAGGCGTTGCGGCTGTCACATGGGCAACTCCAGTTTGAGCTTGCGCAGCAACTCGAAGTAGTCCGTTAGGGTTCTGTTCAGCCAGATTCTTGAAAACAGCCGAAACCCCGCCAGTGAGGCCGGTGCCCCCGCGGGCCAGATTCCGGCGATCACCCCACTCCGGCGATCACCCCACCAAGTCGCTTAGCTCTTAGACTTCGGTGCGACGTAACCGGGAGGGAGGGCGGCGCCTTCGCCGAAGAAATAGTTGTCCATCTGCTGCAGAAGGAATTCCTGCGATTCCGGAGTGCCTAAGTTCAAACGGTACTCGTTCATGATCATTTTCATCTGCTCAAGCCACAATTTCCACGCTTCCTTGGAGACGTTTTCGTAGATCTTTTGTCCCAATGGATGACCATCGAAAGGCGGTTCATCCAACCCCGGCATTTCCTTTCCAAACTTGACGCACGTTACCGTGTGGCCACTGGTGTTCTCTTCCGGCCGCATTGGAATCCCGCTGCTTCCACATCCCATGAGTCATTCTCCTGAATCACGCTCCGAAGACCGGATCGCTTTACGATTTCAGGATAGCATCCGTTGTATTTCGGCCCCTATGCAGATACTCCGAGAGTTTGAACGGTTTGTCGGCGCCTTTCTCAAGCTGCCTGCTTACCGCGCGTTGATATCGTTTCAACGCTTGGCGCTTGGCTCCAGGCCCCATATCGCAGCTTTCAATATCGAGCAGCAAATCCACTTCCCACCGCTGAAAACAATTGCGCTTCAGTTTGCCCCGCAACAATTCCTGGACAAGGCGGTTGAAACGCGACGCTACCACCTCGCTGGACAAGCTTTCTTCAAACATACCGAGCTTATCGGCCAGATAAATCCGGTTATTAGCACTTAGTGAAGTTTGGCCAGCCAGCGTTTCAAACGTTCGATCTGGGCTTCCACCTCGGTCCGGTCAAAGGCTTGCGGCTCCAACCGTAAGTAGGTTTCAAAGTCGGTCCTGGCTCCCTTGAACAACTCCATCCGTGACCGGCACATGCCGCGATGTTTGTACGCATCGGCGGCAGCGGGTTCCGCCGTGATCAACAGATCCAGCACCGCGGACGACTTCGCCGGATCCTGCTGCTTGAAGTAAACTGCCCGCAGGTTATTGAGCATCCGGATGGCAATGTGCCGCTTGCTGACCGGCAGCAACACGGAACTGTCAGTCGAAACGTCGTGGCCGGTTACTTGTCTTGCCAACTCCAGACATTCCTGTTCGAACAACAGGCGACCGCCGTTGAATGGGTCGATGTAAGTGGAGAACTCCCCGTCGTCATACTGCACCAGAAAATGGCCAGGCAGACCTATGCCGTAGACCGGGCGGTCCAGCCGCCGCGTCACCTCCATATACAGCACTGCCAGCGTAATTGGGATTCCCACCCGTTCAGTGAGGACCATGTTGAGGCAACTGTTGGAGGCGCTATAGTAATCGGTTTCGTTGCCCCGGAATCCTAGCTCTTCCACCAGGTATTCATTCAGCAAATGCACGAAGTCTTCGCCGCTGGTTTCATCGGTGACCCGTTCGCCCAATTCGGCCGCATGGGAATCGAGCAATGCGATATAGGGGCCTGGCTCCAGATCCCGATGCTCAATCGTGGCGAGCTGCAGCGCGGCGACGTCAAGCGGTACTCCCTCGTCCCGCCGAGCGAGCAAATCGAGAAGCTCGTCCATTCCGCCGTAGCATAGCACCGCAGGCGAATTTGCAGCAAGTTGCCACAGCGAGTCAATGCCGGGCAAGCACCCGGCTCACCGCCAAAACTTCTCGAACCGTGCCGGGTTGGTGGCAGGGTCTCGGTATTCGACCGTATTGAACAGTTTGAAGAAACGGGTTGCACTGCCGAGAATACCTCGTCGAGTGCGGCCATGTTGTGCGCACCAGGGATCACTGGGAACTCGATTCTTTCGGTTAGCGTACGATTTGAGTGGTGCGGAATTTTGAGATTAACAAATGAAACACGCTAGGCCCTTGATTTACGGGATACTGACCATGATTCAAAACTTACCCTTTATGGAATTGTCGATGGCTTTGAAACACTTCTCCCGAGAACTGTTCCATTCCAGTCGATCCAGCGGCTTCCTCCCTACCCGACATGGACATCAACAAAGGCTTCCGGGAAACTGGCGCGGGCTGACTATGGAACAGAATCACTAATTCTATTCCATAGGGCGTACCCCGGTGCGCCGCTAAAACTTCATCGGCGGTTCTGGCAGCTTTTCGAGATCTATACTACCGCCCCAAAATGCGTCCAGCTCGTCATGGGTTCTTGACCACAACTCATCAAGCCCTTCGTCGTTGGCAAAGGACGCGGTCATGTAGTCGGATGACAAGATGCGGATATATACAGAGCTGGCCAGCACTTCCGCCTGAAGCACACGCTGTAAAACTATTCTTTCAATTTCGGGCTCGATAAGGTCTGCGAACACAGTTCTGAAATCGTTCACATGCTCCGCTGCATTTCGTAGCAAGTACAGTTCCAGCAAGATTTTGCGTACATTATCTTTCCGGCCTGCGAACGTGCCGCACCTAGTGGCAAACACATTATTACCCTTGCCCTTCGGCAGTTTCACAACGGCATCTAACGCCCTGACAAATGCGTGCAGGCGCTCTTCGCCGTGTTCCGTCGCCAGCCCGGAAATCAGGGAGCGAAGGCCTTTTAAGAGCCGGGGCTGTTTTTTTCGGTCAACAAGCTTTCCGATATTCGCCGCCATCTGCGCGGCACGAACGAGGCTCGATGCACTAAACGGAACGGACGGAATTCCTTTCAGCCTGAAGATGCGGGACGTATCAGAAATTGATTGCACATCGAAGCCTCTGGGTTCCGGCAACCGCGCCCCTTGAATAATCAATCCCGCGTGATCGGTGTGCAGGCCCTGTATGCCTAAAGCGATATAAAGAAACCGGGCCGCCCGCTCAAGCGCCTTATCTTCATTGTCCATTCCGGCGGGCGATTGTGACGGCGCGGTCGCCAGAAGAAATAAATTGCTGTCCCCAAAAGTGTCTGCGCGCAAGCCTAGCCACCGTCGCCACCCGTCGTCAATTTCGAACGGCAGATGCGACAGCGCCCAAAGCTGGCCGTCAAACCGAAGTGGAAAGAGAACTTGGCCAGATACGTTAAGTACGTGCGGCAATGCTATAACGGCAAACTTGTTGTTAATGGGAATTTCTATGGTCATCAAACCACAATTGGAACCGAATGGACGATTCCGCTCAACCCCGCCCGGAGTGGAACCGTCTGCGGAATTCGTTTCTGACCTGAGAATAAGCGACTCACTGCAATCCAAGATGCGCCGCGATCAGCGGTCCATAGTGATTCCAGACCGTGGCCACGTCATTGGCTATTTTCAATCCGCTCGCCAATCCGAGATAGAGTGACTTCACCACACCCATAACGCGCTCGTGCGGCGGTTTCGCTGCTTCCTTGCTCAGCGCCTCTATGTTCTGGAGCATGTCGGCGCGTTCGTTGCCTAAGTCGGCGGACTGATTAATAGCATTGGCCAGCTTCGTAATCGCGTCAGCGAGGTCAGCGTTATTCGCTTCTGCTATAGATTGGGCATTGATGTGAATTTGACCGACCAGGCTTTCAACGTTGACCACGGCACCGGCGCTGTTATTTAGCGTCACATGGACGCTTCTTGCATCGTTCGGCATCTGCCACCACTTTCGCTTCAGGGAGAGCTTATCGATCTCCATGTGAGTATAGGCCAAAATAGCGCCGCCTTCCGCGGATGATCGCGGTTCGTCCTTGATTGCGTTTTCAACGAACCGCTCAAGTTCTGACCGAAGCTTGGACAAGCAATGGTCGCCCAACAGTTCAGGCTCATGGCGGGCGTATTCTTCGCGAAGCTGCAACCGAACTTCAACGGCTTTGCGAAGAGCCTGAAGCGTAACCTGTCGGCTCAACAGCTTAAGCGCACTCTCGGGTGCCGCAAGATTGACGGTCTCGCGCTTGAGTTCGTCTATACGATTGTTGCGCTCGTGGAAAATGGCCTCGATCTGCACCATCCAGTCCTTATATTCAACATCAAGGACGCGTTCGAGGTCTGAATCGGGCACCACTACCAACCTACCAAGTCGAATCGCTGAATGCCGTAAGCTGAAACACAATGCCACAGCGAGTCAATGCCGGGCAAGCACCCGGCTCACCGCCAAAACTTCTCGAACCGCGCCGGGTTGGTGGCCGTGTACTTGGCGGTGTGCTGCATGTTTCGGTTTCCAAGTTAATCCTGGATGAGCCGTGTATCCGCTCCTTGATCGGCAAGAGCGAAACCGAAGGCGTGGCGCAGGATGTGGGGATCGGTGCAAAGGCGCACGCAAGCAACGGCGCTGGATCTTCGCGGGGCCAGATTGAAGGTTGTACGGTGCAGTGGCTTCCGCTGCCCACTGACAAAGACGTATTGCCGGATGGCTTCATCCGGGCGCGTTCTTTCAGCCATGCGGCGATGGCCCGTAGTTCGTCGCCGCGAAATGGCTGCGTCGCCGGTATACCGCCCTTCAATCGAGCGACATGGAACACGCAGCTTTCGGTGCTCACATGATGGAGTTTCAACGTGCAGGCCTTCGATACGCGCGGGCCATTCCGGAGCAAGAGCAAGAACGGGCAGCGAACGCGGGCCTCGTTGTGTCAGCTCTTCGTGGCTTCGATCGGTCGTTTAACCTCGCGGCTGGTGATGTGCTTTCGGCCGCTGTCGTCGCCATGCGTGTTTCTGCATCCGCGTCCGTTCATTATTTTGTCGAGAGCTTACCTTGCCGGATGCCCCTGAAGCCCGTGCCAACCGGGGAGGGGCCTTTTCAAGTATCCGCAACAGGTTTCATTTTGTCGCGGGAGAAGCGTTCCCGGAAACGATTTGGAAGGGATTGGGGGACTTCGCAGCGCCTCGGCGAGTGTAGACCTGAACATTCAAATTTCTCCTTTGGCGTCGAGCATCCCGCAGTTCTGATTGGAGGCGTACTCGAAGTGCTGACCGGAAGTGTCCACGTTTGTGTAGAGGACCCATTCACCAGCGGCGTGGATGGTAGGCCGAAACCGGCCGCGTAAAGAGTTACCGTTGCAACAGGTCTGGCAGGAGTGAACTGGAAATCCGGGCAGTGCCGGCCCGTTTGTCCGAATGAATGCGCTGTGGGGCGCGGCGGTCCTGACGCCGAAGGAAAGGCTACAATGGGCCTCATGTCTTTCCGGGGAACCATTTTTATCAGTTTGCTTCTGCTACCGTGCTCCTTCGCTGCCGGGGTTCGGGTCCAGTTCGATCCGCGTCAACCCGAGACCGGGCCTTTTCCGTCCGATTACCTCACGGTGAATGACGCGGCGCAGCGTACCGGACGGCGCGTCAATCTGCCTTTGCCCAACTGCACGGCGCTCCCCAGCGACTGCGGTGAAATTTCGCAGATCAACCTGTTGGAC
>JANXXV010000470.1 GCA_025350445.1 Bryobacteraceae bacterium
CACAACGCGCTGGAAGGTCAGGTTGTTCTCGCGGGCGATCTGCTCGGCCTGCTGCGGGTTCTTCTGCAACGCGTCCCGCGCCCTGTCTACCATGCCCTGCATCCGGTCAAACACCATCTGCTTCTTCAAGCTGGTGGCCAAGTCTGCCTTCACCTCGTCGAACGGCTTCAGCCGGGCTTCCTCCTTCTCCAACACCTGTACAATGTGGAAGCCATAATCGGTCTTTACCAGATTGCCGATCTCTTTCGGCTTTAACGCGAAGCTCGCTTCTTCAAACGGCTTCACCATCTGGCCGCGGGTTACCCAACCCAGATCGCCGCCCTTCTGAGCGCTGCCTGGGTCGTCCGAGTTCTTCTTGGCGAGTTCGGCGAAGTCCCCACCGGCGCGAATTTGCTTCAACACGTCGGCGGCTTTGGCTTCGAGCTTCGCCTGCTCTTCCTTCGGCTTGTTCATGGTGCTGATTAGAATGTGCCGTTCCTTAACCCGTTCCGGTGTGCGGTATTTGTCCTTATTCGCATCGTAGGCCTTGCGCAGTTCTGCGTCGGGCATGTCGATGCCGGCTGCCACCTTGGCTTCCTCGGCTGTAAATACGTCGAAGCTCCGCCGTTCGTTAGTCATGAATCGGCCCTTGTTCTTGTTGTAATAATCGAGTTCTTCGGCCGCGGTAGTCGTCACTTGGCTCTTCACCTTGGCCGGATCGAAGACAACGTATTCCAGCTTCACCTTGTCGTTGCGGCGGTGATACTCGCTCTCCACTTCCTGCGGGCTAACCACCACGCCTTCCAGCGCAATGTTCCGCAGCTTAAGCACCAGCAGGTTCTTTGCGATGTTGCCTTCAAACTCGCCCATCGTGAGGCCCTGTTCGGAAAGGAAACGCTCGTAGATCTCCTTGTTGAATTCGCCCGTCGGGAACAACTGGGTCAGCACGCTGCGGATGGCATTCGCCGTTTCCGCTTCCGTTACTTCAAAGCCCATGCGTTTTGCCTGATAGGCCAGCGCGCGCTCGTTGATCATCTGCTCGACGAGCTGTGGCACATAGAGCTGGACCATTTCCGGCGGAATGGACTTGTTGCGCATCATCCCTTGCAGGGTGGTCTGTACTTCGCGTACGGTAAGGGGCTCCTTGCCAATTTCAGCAACCACCTGCTCGGGGGGGCGCGTGGCGCTGCCGAAACCCGGAATAAGCGTGATCACCATGGATAGGGCGACAAGGCCCAGCAGGCCGCCAAGCAAATACCGCACAGCTTTATCGCGGCTGCGAAACAGATCAAACATGAACGAAATTCTCCTCAGGAAAAGCGGATAGACGTAACCTTAGCCGTAATTCTAAGTGTACCGCAGGCGGCTACGCTTGCGGTACCTGGCTGAGCCCGCACTCGGCGTGAATGGCGCGCACCGCCGTTTCAAGCCCGGCGCGTGAGACCACGATCGCGATTGTCGATTCGCTCGACCCCTGTGCTATGGCGATGATGTTCACCTTCTCACGCGAGATCGCGGTAAAGATCCGGCCCGCCAGTCCCGGCGTTCCTTGCATCCCCTCTCCAACCACCGCCAGCAGCCCCACATTTCGATCTACCGCAATCGGACGCAAGTACCCGTGGGCCAGTTCCAGAGACAGATTCGCTTCCAAAGAAGCCAACGCGCCGGCGAGTTCGTCTTTGTTCACCAGGAAGCAAAAGCTTTGGCGGTAACTGGAACTGGAAAAAGCCAGCACCTCCGTATTTGACCGCGCCAGTGCGTCCAAAGCCCGCGCCATGATCTGCGCTCCGTTCACCACTGAACTGGCCGGCTCGATGGAAACCAGCGCCACGTTAGCCATCGACGTCACCGCCTTCGCTCCGTGCGAGCCGTTGGTCTTGGCGACGATCCGCGTCCCCGGCTTGTCCGCCGCGAAGCTGTTCTTGCTGTAGACCGGGATCTGCTTTTCCACCAGCGGCGCCAATGTCCGCGGATGCAATACCTTTGCGCCGTTATACGCCAGCTCGGCAGCTTCGTTGTAGCTGACTTCGGCCAGAACCCGCGCGTCCTTCACCAAACGCGGGTCCGCCGACATGATGCCGTCCACGTCCGTCCAGATCCACAACTCCGCGGCGTCCAGCGCCGAGGCCAGAATGGCAGCCGAGAAGTCCGAGCCTCCACGGCCCAAGGTAGTGGCCCGCCCATCGGCTGTCGCGCCGTTAAAACCGGTGACGATCGGAAGCACGCCGCCGTTTATCAGCGGAACCAGCTTCTCCTGCGCCTTTTCGCGCGTGGCGTCCATCAGGGGCGAAGCGTTGCCGAACAACGCATCGGTGACAATCACATCGCCGCCGTTCACATCCACCGAACGGACCCCGGTGGAATCCAGATAGCTGGCCAACATCAAGGCGGACAAACGTTCGCCCACGGCAATCGCTTCATCCACCGAACGGGGCGGACGTTCCCCCAGCAGCAGAATACCGCTGGCCACGCGCTGGAATTCCTTCACCAGCGCTTCCACCCCTTCCAGCGCGTATGCCAGATACGTTTCCGGCAGCAGATCGCGACAGACGTTTAGATGATCCTGCCGCAGTTTCTTGATGTAAGTATCAACCGTCTCGGTCTCACCGTTTTCGGCGGCATGCAAGGTCGCCAGCAACAGGTCCGTCACTTTGGACATCGCCGAGACAACAACCACCACCGGGCGTATCCGCCTTTGTTCGGTAGCGATGGCCGCCGCTACTTTGATGCGTTCGGCCGAGCCCATGCTGGTGCCGCCGAACTTCATTGCCAGCAAGTCTTTCAACGGGAATATTCCTTTCCATTCGCGGTCTTGCCGCGAACCAGCTTGAGGATCGACTCCTCTACCTGCTCAAGGGTAAGTCCGCTGGTATCCACGTACGTAGCGTCGGGTGACTGCACGAGCGGCGCCTCGGCCCGTGTGCGATCCCTATAATCGCGCTCTTCCATTTCGCGCGCCGTCTCTTCCGGCGTCACGGGTGCTCCGGCACTCTGGAGTTCCGTCACCCGGCGGCCGGCGCGAACACTCGGGTCGGCATCGAGAAATACCTTCACTTGCGCGTCCGGAAACACAACCGACCCGATATCGCGCCCTTCCATCACGACGCTGGTTTCGGCACTCATCCGGCGTTGCTTGTCCACCAGGGCGCGGCGCACGGCTGGAATCGGCGAAATCTTCGACGCGTAGGCAGACACCTCCGGAGCCCGAATGGCTTCCGTAATGTCTTCCCCGTTGAGCAGAATCGCGCGGTTGCCGGCCGCGAACGCGATATTCGCCTGCGCGGCCAACTGCTCCAGGCGATGCATGTCGGATTCGGCAACGCCCGTGCGCATGGCCCACAGCGCGACGGCTCTGTACATGGCTCCCGTGTTGATGTAAACGAACCCCAATCTGTCGGCCAGGGAGCGCGCGATGGTACTCTTCCCCGCGCCGGCCGGGCCGTCGATCGCCACTACGATTCGCTTGTGCATCGGAAACACCATCTTATCGCGATACACTTTGAATATGAGTTTGAAAACAAGTCTAATGACGCTTTGCCTTGCAGCGTCGCTATTTGCCGCCGATGCCGCCGTGGACACGGCGAAGAAACAGATCGCCGGAAAGAAGTACGACGAAGCGATTGCCACGCTGGAGCCGGCGCTGAAAGCAAAACCGAAGTCGGTGGATGTGCAGAAGACGCTCAGCGAGGCTTATGCGGGAAAGGCCGATGTTACGATGAACAACGCCGCGCTTCCTCCGCGGCAGAAATACCCGGACGCGCTGCGTGGATTCCGCAAGGCGGTTGAACTCGACAAGGAAAACAAGAAGGCCAAGGAAGGCGTCGATATGATCGAGGGTATTTACAAGCAGATGGGCCGTCCGGTCCCGCAGTAATCTACTGCAAATAGCTCTCAAGCGCGGGCGCCACTTTCACCAGTTCGTGCGCGGTCATGGTTCCGATTTCCCGCTGTCCCTTGGGGCCCAGGTGGGTGTGGTCGCGCTTTCCATTTCCATCCCGTGCATCGATCTCCGCGCACCCCTCCGGTCCCAGCCGTTCCGCTTGCGCGAGGGTCAAGGCGTAGAGATCGATCAGGGGGACCTTCTTCTCCATCGCCAGCGCACGGACCTCGGCGACAAACGGCGGTAGGGAATCCATTGCTATCTTTCCCTGCGGAGTAAAGTTCCGCCTTACGATGGAGGTTACCAGCACCGGTTGCGCCCCGGCGGCCCGTGATTCATCGATGTAGCGCGACATGTATTGGCGGTATGTCGTCTTCGGATCGGTCTCGCGTTCCGGTCCCTTTCCCGGAGCGTCGTTGTGGCCGAACTGGATGAGAACGTAGTTGGGTTTGGCGGCGAGTGCCGGACCCCAGCGGCCTTCGTCCAGGAAGCTCTTGGAACTGCGTCCGCTCTTGGCATGGTTGACGACTTCGACACCCGGTCCAAAGGAGGCACGGAAGCCCGGTCCCCATCCGGCCTCTTCTTCGACGGTGGAATCGCCGACCAGCGCGATGCGCAGTTTCGCATCATTGCGGTAGACAACGCCGGCCTTCATCACGAACTTCACGTTCCGCAGTCTGGCTACGTCTTTCAGCGGATCGCCATCCACGGCGATGATGTCCGCAAAATGCCCCGCGGTAATGGCGCCAGCTTTTCCGGCCAACCCGAGCAGTTCCGCCGCCTCGAGCGTCGCCGCGCGGATGCTGTCGATCGGCTTCATCCCGAATTCCACCATGTAGGGGAACTGCCGCCAGTTGTC
>JANXXV010000550.1 GCA_025350445.1 Bryobacteraceae bacterium
GTTGGCGATCTCAACAGGAAGAGGAACGGCTTCTTGAACCAGGCCCGCACACCCCGAGTCCCATCCCGGCTAATTCCCAACATCCGCGCTCCTGCTGTCAACTGTTGCTAGTGACCGCACACCAGACTCGCGCACACCAACATTGTTACAGTTCCATAAATCGCGCCCACACCCAAAGCCGTGCGACGCTTGAGTGAAGGAGAACCGCGCGATGAATTCGTCGTTGTCCACTGAAGAACTCAGAAAAGTGAACGCCTACTGGCGTGCCGCGAACTATCTCTCTGTGGGTCAAATCTATCTGCTGGATAACCCGCTACTCAAACAACCCCTCACTCTGGACCACGTGAAGCCGCGGCTCCTGGGTCATTGGGGCACCACGCCCGGGCTCAATTTTATCTACGCTCACTTCAACCGCGTCATCAAACGCGATAGCCTCAACGTCGTATACATCGCCGGCCCGGGCCACGGCGGCCCCGGACTTGTCGCCAATACCTACCTGGAAGGAACCTACAGCGAGGTATATCCCAACATTCCCCAAAATGCCGATGGCATGCGGAAGCTCTTCAAACAGTTTTCCTTCCCCGGAGGAATCCCCAGTCACGTAGCGCCGGAAACGCCGGGCTCCATCCATGAAGGGGGCGAACTTGGATACGCGCTGGTTCACGCCTACGGCGCCGTGTTCGACAACCCCGATCTGATTGCCTGCGCCGTGGTGGGCGACGGTGAAGCCGAGACAGGTCCGCTGGCCGCCAGTTGGCACTCGAACAAATTTCTGAACCCGGTCCACGATGGCGCCGTGCTGCCCATTCTGCATTTGAACGGATACAAGATCGCGAACCCCACCATTCTCGCGAGGCTGCCCGATCAGGAGTTGGAAAATCTATTCCAAGGCTATGGCTACAATCCGTATTTTGTGGAGGGCGACGATCCGGAGGCGATGCACCAGCTGATGGCAGCCACGCTCGACAAGGTGCTGCTCGAAATCAAGGATCTGCAGCACAAGGCGCGGACCCTGGGCGATCCCATACGTTGTCACTGGCCGATGATTGTGTTGCGCAGTCCGAAAGGCTGGACTGGTCCGAAGGTGGTGGACGGCAAGAAGATGGAAGGTACATTCCGCGCCCACCAGGTGCCGCTTACCGACCTGGCAACGAAGCCGGATCACCTTCGCATGTTGGAAGAATGGATGAAGAGTTACAAGCCGGAGGAACTGTTCGATGAGGGCGGCACGCTGATGCCGGAGCTGGGGGAAATGGCTCCCGCCGGCAACCTTCGCATGGGCGCGAATCCCCACGCCAACGGCGGTCTGCTGCTGAAGGACCTTGTCATGCCCGACTTTCGCGACTATGCGGTAGCCGTAAGCCATCCGGGCGCAGTAGACTCGGAAGCCACCCGCGTGATGGGCACCCTGTTGCGCGACGTAATCAAGCTGAACGCCGAGGCCCGAAATTTCCGCCTGATGGGTCCCGACGAAACAGCATCTAATCGCCTTGGATCGGTATTCGAGGCGACCAATCGCGTCTCCGCCGAGGACATTATTCCTGACGACGATCACCTGGCCCATGATGGCCGCGTGATGGAAGTGCTGAGCGAGCACATGTGCCAGGGATGGCTCGAAGGCTATCTGTTAACAGGCCGCCACGGCTTCTTCTCCTGCTATGAGGCCTTCATCCACATCATCGACTCCATGTTCAATCAACATGCCAAGTGGCTGAAGACCACTCGCGATATTCCCTGGCGCCGTCCCATCGCGTCGCTGAACTATCTGCTGACCTCTCATGTATGGCGTCAGGATCATAACGGGTTCAGCCACCAGGACCCGGGCTTCATCGATCACGTCATTAACAAGAAGGCCGATGTAGTAAGGGTTTACCTTCCGCCGGATGCCAACACGCTGCTTTCAGTGACAGACCATTGCCTCCGCAGCCGTAACTACGTGAACGTGATAGTGGCCGGTAAACAGCCCGCGCCACAGTGGCTCGATATGGAGTCGGCCATCGTTCATTGCAGCGCCGGTATCGGCATCTGGGACTGGGCCAGCAACGATCGGGGCGAGGACCCCGATGTGGTAATCGCCTGCGCGGGCGACGTGCCTACGCTGGAAGCTCTGGCCGCGGTTGATATTCTCCGCCGCAATCTTCCCGATCTGAAAATCCGCTTTGTGAACGTGGTGGATCTGATGACCTTGCAAACCCCGAGCGAACATCCGCATGGAATTCCGGATGCGGACTTCGACTCCATGTTCACCAGCGATAAGCCGGTCATCTTCGCGTTTCACGGCTATCCGTGGCTGATTCACCGGCTC
>JANXXV010000568.1 GCA_025350445.1 Bryobacteraceae bacterium
TACCGCAGCAGCGTGAACTCGCGCGCCGATAACACCACGACGGCTCCACCGCGAAGCACCTCGGCCTTACGGAAATCGATTCGGATCTCTCCAAATTGATAAGTAACGGAGGGCTTGGTAACACTGGGGGCGCGCCGCAGCAGCGCCTCCATGCGGGCCAGCAGCTCCACCATGTCGAACGGCTTGGTCATGTAGTCGTCGGCGCCCAGCTTCAGCCCCACCACCTTATCAACCACTTGCCCGCGTGCGGTCAGCATCAGGATAGGCGTCTGGTTTCCCTTCGCCCGCACTTCGCGGCAGATGTCGTATCCGCTCTTTCCTGGAAGCATCACGTCCAGCAGGATCAAGTCGAAGGAGCTGCCCAGCGCAGCCGCCAGTCCCTGATTTCCATCCGGCGCCGTCTCCACATCATAGCCTTCCATGCCGAAGCGGTCGGTCAACGTAAGAACCAGCCCCAACTCATCTTCCACCAGCAAAAGCCGTTTCCGCACTAAGTGGCCCCAGCCGTCTTGTTGGCAATCGGAACATACAGGGCGAAGCACGTGCCACCGCCCGGAATGCCGGACACCTTCACTTTTCCCGAATGCTGTTCGATGATCTTCTTCACCAGGCTAAGCCCCAAGCCCGCGCCGTGAACGCGAGCTTCCACCGCGTCGCGGCCGCGATAAAACGGCTCAAAGATGTGTGGCAGGTCGGCTTCCTTGATCCCAGGTCCTTTGTCTTCCACCCGGATGCGCAGGTATGGGCCGCTCTCATTCTCGCCGCGATCGGCGAAGACTCCAATCCAGCCGCTCTCATGCGCGTACTTGGCCGCGTTGCCGATCAGATTCTTGATGCACCGCTCCAATGCCCCCGTGTCCGCCATGATCCGCGGCAGGCCACGCTCCACCACGCTCTCCACCTTGCACTGGGCCTCGTGCAGAGCTGGCTGGCACGCTGCCACGGATCGCTCCACCACGTCGTTCACATCCACCGGTTGCAGGTCGTAGTGGGTCCAATCCGATTGCGCCGTTGAGAATCCCAGTACTTGCTCCACCAGTTCGGAAAGCCGCTCGCCCTCTTTCCGGATCACATCGCCGTAGTGTTGTGCCTTCGGATCGGACGTCACCACGCCGTCGGCCAGATTCGCGCCCGCCGAACAGATGACGGCCAGCGGAGTACGGAATTCGTGCGATATGCCGGCGACGAATTCCATCTGCGCCTGCAGCAGTCTCTGCGCCCTGCGTGTGGATACGATGATCATCAGGATGCTGGCGCCCAGCAACAGCAACACCACCGAACTAATGGCCAGATTGCGCAGCCGCGCTTCCGCTACCACCGACTCCAGAGAACCTGCCCGGTGGTTTACCACCAACTGCCATCTGCCCCGGTCCGCGTTAACCATGCGCGCGGAACCCTGTGCGAATCCCGGCCCTGCACCTGCGCGATCTCCTCCGAATCGTGCCGACCGCTCGGCGCGCAGATCGAAGATGCTCACTACCGCGTCCCCTTTGAGCGGGGCGGTCTGCAATCGCTTCGGATCCGAACGATACAGCACCACGTGCGTATCTGCCCGTGAAACCACATCCACGTCGTAGTCAAGTCCGTCCGCGTGGCCAAAATGCCGCTGAATCATCGCCGCAAGAAACTCGCTGCCAACGAAGTCCAAATTCAGTTCGGTGATGGACCAGTGCGTGATGCGGGGGAACTGCCGCAACTGTCGGGATTGGCCGGCCATTCGGGAACTGGACGGTGGCAAAATCAAGGGCGCCACGATCACCGGACGCTCCTCTTCCACTGGCGTGCGGGCCGTCATTCTCCCGGTTGCGAAATTGGCGAGGCGCTCGCGCGCGAAAGCAAAGTCCGCCGGCCACGCGGTCTTCCCGAAGTTTCCGGTTTTCGGATCAAAGCACGAAAGCTCAAGACCGGCTTCCGATTTGGTGATTTCCGCCAGACAACCTCGCCGGAACAGTTTCGGATACTGCGTAGTTCTTTGCCATTTCTTGTACTGCCGCGCGAACTCCCCGGCGATCTGATCGGGATCGACCTCGAATCCCCGCTGAAACGAGATCGACGCATTCGCCAGTTCGCGGCCCACTTCGTGGTCGAAATCCTCGGCAAACCGCGTGGTGATCTTCAGAAGATTGGCCTGCATTCGCTCGCGCTCGGCTTGGCTCACTTGGCCCACCCAGCGGTATTGCAGCACCGCCAGCACCGGCAACAGAAGTAGCACCGCGCACATCAATCCGAGTGATAGTGCGGGCTTGCCGGGCCATCTGCTCATAGTCGAAATTATACGCGCCTCATAGGCACTACGCGACATTCGCCAGCCGGACCCGCAACGTGGAGTAGGCCCGGAAGGCAAGCGACTTGATCGCCAAAGTGGAGCAACCCATCTCTTCCGCAATCTGCGTGTACTCCATTTCGCGGTACTTGTGCATGTAGACCACTACGCGCTGGCGCTCCGGAAGATCCTCAATCGCCCGGCGGACCGTGGCCAGCCGGCCCTGCCGGATGATGTTGAACTCGGCCCCGGGCTTGCCGTCCGCCACCTGCCGCTGCTTGCCCCGAGGCATTAGCTGGTCGAGGCTGGTTTGGTCCTTCTCGTGCTTGATAGAACGAATGTAGTTCAGGCCGGTGTGCATTGCGATCCGATAGAGCCATTTATTGAAAGGCGCGGTCGCCTCGTAGGTGCCGCGGTAGCGGTAGATTTTGAAGAAGACCTCCTGTGCCAGTTCTTCCGCAATCGCCCAGTTCTTAACCATCCGGAAGAGGAAGTAAACAATAGGCCGCCGGTGCTTTTTCACCAGGGTTTCGAGGGCCAGGCCATCCCCCAGTTTGACGCTAAGCATCAGGTGAGCGTCGGCTCCCAAAGTGTCGATGTCTTCATGCGGAATCTCTGAAACACAATTCATGATGCTACTCAAGACGTATCTTCTTGCATCTTCGAGGTTAAAGTTGCGAAAAAACGTGGTTAAGAGTGTAAAATCTATAAGCCTAACGCTCTTAACATCATCTTTACCCGGAATTTACAAACTCTCCGCAGGATCGGTTGTTTAGTAAGATAACCTTATATCATGCCCAGCCGGAACTGCGCCATCTTACTGCTCTTATTGCTTCTCTGCCCGCTTGCCCGCAACGTGTCCGCGCAGTCGACGGGCGCCACTTTTGGTGACGTCATTCGCTTGGGCGGATCGCCATCCGATGTTGTCCTTGATGAAGCCCGCGGCAATCTCTACCTGTTGAATTCAACGGCGAACCGGGTGGACATTTACGACTACCTGGGGAAGAGGATCATCGGGTCCATTTCCGTTGGAAGCTTGCCGGTGGCGGGCGCCATGTCGATGGCCGGCGACTTTCTATACGTCAGCAACAACTCGAGTTCGAGTCTGTCCGTAATCGACCTGCGCTCCAAGTCCGTTACTCAAACGGTGCTGCTACCGGCAAAGCCCGAAGGCGTTGCGGTGGGAAACGACGGACGCGTATTGATAACCACGGAAGGGACGAGCACCACGGATCGAATCAATTCACTTCTGATCTTCGATCCCGCGCAAACGCAGAGCCAGCAACTGACGCCGGTGGCCTTTGCGCCGCCGCCGCCCACCCCGTCGCCGATTAATCCGTTAGTACTGCCGCGTCCGCAGACCCGGTTCCGCGGCAAGTTGCTACGCACCATTGACGGAGCCTTCATCATCGGGCTGAGCACTATCAACAACAACGCTTCCACGGTTCTGTTCGTTTATGAAACCGCTTCCGCGTCGATCCTTCGCAGCCGGATTGTCACCGGCCAGTCGACGGTACTATCGATATCGCCCGACGGTTCGAGGTTCATGGCTGGATTTGCGCTTTACGATACTGCCACGCTGGCGGTGGTGGCGCAGCAGAGTACGGCGAACGTCCCCTTTCCACTGAACAGCGCCGGTAACGCAAACTTCACTACTCTTCAGAACGTGGGTGGCAGCACCTTCTCCGCCGATGGGGAGACGATTTACAGTGCCTTCAATGTCGCGCCATTCTCGATCCCGGCTACCCGGGCGCAGGCATCCACATTGCTGATCTCCAACTCGCACCACCTGCGCACGAATCTTGGCATCAAGATTCCGGAGAGCCTGGTTGCAAAGATGGTGATCACTTCCGATAACGCGGAGGCCTGGGGCATTTCCGAATCCGGGCTGATCCATTTGCCGCTGGCTCATCTTTACGAGTACCCGATTCTGCAACCGCAGACGACGGCGGTATTTCTGGCGGTGGACAACTGCCACAGAGGGGTGGCGCGTTTCTCGGTCCCGGTGACCAATTTAGGGAAAGGCAAACTGACCTACAGCGTCCCGGACGCCACGGCAGCGCTGATTGCGCAATCCACCAGCGGAGTAGTGCCAAGCACGATCAATTTCGTGATGGAACCGGGCCGGACCAACGTGACGCGGCAGTTCGGAACCAATCTGTATAGCGGCGCGTCAAACAACATCGGCGCACCGGTGCTGATCAACATTTCTTCACCCGAAGCCATTAATATTCCCAACACCATTCAGGTATACATGAACGTCCGCCAGCCGGACCAGCGGGGTGTTATCTATCCGCAGGTCACCACGACGAACCGGGGGGAAGGACTCCAGGACATTCTTGTGGATGAGGCGCGCGGGCTGGTTTACCTCACCAACTCCGGGTACAACCGCATCGAAGTATTCGACCGAACCAAGCAGAGCTTCGTCAATCCGATTGAAGTGGGCCAACTTCCACATCAGATGGCTTTCGGGCCGGACGGCAATACCCTCTACGTGGCCAACACAGGCGGAGAATCGATCAGTATTGTAGATCTGGTGGCGGCGCAAGTATCCGGCTCGGTGCAGTTCCCGCCGATACCGCGCTCAGGCACAACCACGCCGATTTCGCCGCAGGCTATCGCGAGCGGCCTTTTCGGATTGCAGATTGTTAAGTCCGATGGCTCGCAGTGGAACGTGGTAAACGGGGAAGCAACCGTGCGTCCCGCCAACTCCGTTACTCCTGGGCAACTGGTAACGGCGGGCTCGGCGCCGAAAATGATCGCGTCGCAGGATGGCCAGTCCATTATCGCCATTTCCGGAAACGGCACGGCGTATCTGTACAGCGGTCTGGCGGACGCATACACCATCTCGAACCGACCGTATTCGCAGGCGGTGGTGTTGGGGTATTTTGGCCCGCTCGCGGCGGCGGCGGATGGATCGTACCTTCTGGAAAACGGATTCATCATGAACTCCGCGCTCGCCTTGATTGGCGGATCGGAGACGCCCAATTCCACACCGGCCGGTCCGCTTTCGGCAATCCGCAATGTAGCCGCTGTCGCACCGGTGGATGCCAACACTTTTGTCCGCATCACTACACCGGTAAAGGCGAACCTTACCAGCACGCCATCCGGTGACGCACGGCCGCTTCTGGAGGTGCTGGACTTCCGGAACAATTCTATCTCCGTGGTTGGTCCTTTGGCTGAGAATCCGGTGTTCTCCTTGTTCGGTACCACGCGGGTGAACGTGCCTCCGCGCCAGGTTCAAGTGGATTCGACCGGAACCGCTTACGCCATTACGCTCTCCGGCCTCAGCGTGATTCCGATGACGCCGGGCGGTGCGAGCCGGCCGCTGCTGGCCGGTGCGAATCCGATTCTGAACGCTAGCGACGGAACGCGAAATGTAAAGCCCGGCTCGTTTGTCCTGCTGAATGGAACGAATCTGGCAACGCCCGGGATGGCCGATCAACTGCCGGCTCCGGTGGTGCTGGGTGGTTCGTGCGTTACTTTTAGCGACACTGCGATCCCGCTTCTGCAGACCGCCGACGGACAGATCTCCGCGCAAGTGCCGCCGGATCTGCCGGCGGGATCTTATGTGGTGCAGGTGCGATCGCTGGCTACCGGGCAGCAGAGCGACCCTACAGTGTTCACCGTGCAAAAACCGTGACCGTCATGAAACTGAAGCCATATCTTCCGCTGGTTATCCTGTTCACCGCACTAGGTACTTCCGCCGCTTTTGCGGCTACCTTCGGAACGCCTGTTTCCGTACTCGGTGTTGCCTCCGATTTGGTTCTGGATGAGGGACGCCGCCGCCTTTATATCGTCAATAGCACCGCGAACCGGATTGATGTGTACGACACAACGCAGCGCCGGCTCCTCAGTTCAATTACCACCGACACGCAGCCGGTTGCGGCCGCAATATCGCGGAGCGGAAAGTTTCTGTATATCACCTGCTACACCGCGTCAACGCTGGATGTGATCGACCTGGATGCAAGTGCCGTGATCAAGCGCGTGGGTCTTCCGGCTGAGCCTGAAGGCGTGGCGGTAGGGGCCGATGAGAGGGTACTTATCACCACCATTGGCGTAGCCGGCGCCGCCAACACGCCGGCCACCAATACGTTGCTGCTGTACAACCCCGATCCGGCTGCCATAACCAGTTTGACTACGGTGACTGTGTCTCTGCCGGCGCCCGGCACTGTGGCCGCGAGCGAAACGTACAACGCTTCTCGAAGCCATTTGGCGGCGACGCCGGATGGCCGGCTGATCATCGGACTGAACAATCCGAATACGACGACGCGCACTGTGTTTGTATTTGAGACCGCGTCGGGCAGCGTGCTTCGGAGCCGCACCCTCGCCAATATTTCCAGTGAGCTCTCGGTTTCGCCGGATGGCACGAGATTCATGGCTGGGCTGAGCCTGTTCGACACCGACACACTGGCGATCCTTGCGCAGCAGAACGCCGCGAACTCGGCCTACGCGTTTGCCGGGAATGTGAATTTCAATACGCAGCAGAATCAGGGCGGCAGCCTGTTCTCGCCGGACGGGTCCGTTCTTTACACTGCTTTCAATATCGCTCCACAACAGACCCCGGCGGCGCGGGCCAACGTGGGCCAAATGATGCTGAACGATCCGGAGAATCTGCTGATTCGCCTTGGGATCCAAATGCCTGAGAATCTAAGCGGCAAAATGGTGGCAACCGCGGACGGGTCCACGTTGTA
>JANXXV010000582.1 GCA_025350445.1 Bryobacteraceae bacterium
AAACCTCGGTGGACGCGCTGCAGGAGTTCAGTGTCCAACAGAGCGCCTATTCTGCCGAACACAGCCGTTCCGGCAGTTTCTTTAATGCCACCACCAAGTCCGGCACCAACGCCATCCGCGGAACTCTCTATGAGTTTCTGCGCAACGAAAAGATGGACGCGCGCAACTTCTTCGGCAACCGGCGCGACCTTCTGAAACGAAATCAGTTTGGCGCCGCGGTGGGCGGACCGGTGGTAATCCCTAAGATTTACGACGGGAAGAATCGGCTCTTCTTCTTCGTGAACTATGAGGGCATGCGCGAACGGCAAGGTAACGTAGTCACCAGACCCAGCCCCACCCCAGCCATGTTGGCAGGCGATTTCAGCGCGGTGTCAAACACCATCTACGACCCCTTGACCACAGCGCCGAACCCGGCCGGAAGCGGCGTCGTCCGCACGCCTTTTCCAGGCAACCGGATTCCCGCTGCCCGGCTCTCGCCGCAAGCTGCGTTCTTCAACCCATACCTAACCACCGCATCCACGCCTGCAGGAAACTTTACGTTTTCGCCATCGACTGTTCTGGATGAAGACCAGCTTACCGCGCGGTTCGATATTAACCTCAGCGACAAACACAAAATATTCTTTCGCTACAGCCTGAACGACAATCGCCTGGGCGAACCTGGCGGTACACCGGCGCTCGGTTTGGCGAACTCGGCAACGCGCGGCCAGAATTACACCACCAGCATCACCAGTAATCTGCGCCCCACAATGTTGAATGAATTCCGGTTCAACACACTCTACGGCTTGATCCACCTGAATGCGTATCTGCAAGGAAGGGACTTCAATAAAGACGCCGGCATCAAGGGAACGGAAACATTGCGGCGCGCCTTTGACATCGGCTCATTTCCAGACTTCGCCTGGTCCGGCTACGCCAGCGTCAATGGTTCCACATTCGACCAGCGCCCGAAGACGCAGGATCGCTACACGCTGGAATTCACCGACAATCTGACTTGGATTAAGGGCAAGCACGTCATCAAGGTGGGCGGCAAGATGCGCCACTATCAATGGCTGGGAACGGACAGCAAAATATACATGGGTAACTGGACGTTCAATGGCCAGAATACCGAAAATCCGTCCAGCCCCACGCGTACCGGCGACGGCTTCGCGGATTGGGCGCTGGGCCTTCCCGCCAATGGCGGACGCGGCTTCCCGTCGGATACCTTCGGCGGCAATTACACCGCGTGGCACATATTTATTCAGGACGACTTTAAGGTTTCAAACCGCCTGACGCTCAATGTCGGATTCCGCTATGAACATACGCCGTGGGCCACGTCGTATCGCGGACAGACGGGAACTTTCGACGGAACCCAGGCGCGGCCCATCATCGTCGCCGGCAAGACGAAGGATATCGACCTGGCGGCGCAACCGGCTGCGGCCACGGCTTATGGATACCTGAAGGATCTGATACAGACCAGCAGCGAAGCCGGTCTACCCTATTCCATCACCTACCCGGACAACACGCAGTGGGCTCCGCGCTTCGGATTCGCCTGGCGGCCGGTGGGCGAGACGACGGTGATCCGCGGCGGTTACGGTATTTTCTACGAAGGCGAATACACGGACGGACGCGTGAACCTCAATATGCCTCCATTCAATTTGGGAGACAGCGCGCTGAATGATCGAGGCGTGATTCCCAACCGGACGCTGGCCGATTTTTACCTAGGCGCTCCGCTGGGTTCGCCGAACTCCACCATCACACTGGGACCCGAATACACGCATCTGAAGATGGGCTACGATCAGCACTGGAATTTCGGCGTGCAGCAGCAAGTCTCAAAGACCATGGTGGCCGACATCGAATACGTGGGCAACAAAGGATCCAACATTCAGGGCAGTGATATATTCAACATTCCGGATCCTGCCACCGGGGGCGTACAAGCGCGGCGGCCTTTCCCAAGGTTCGCAAGCTTTGGGTATATCGCAACGGACGTTTCCACTACCTACCACGCGCTGCAGGCGAAATTCGAAAAGCGCCTGTCGGCGGGTATGTGGTTCCTCACCTCGTACACCTTTTCAAAGAGTCTCTGGGTTACGAATACTCCTGCCGCCGGCGGCCGCTATCGATTTGAAAAAGGCCCCTCCGAATACCAGGTACCGCATTCTTTTTCGTTCAGTTCGGGCTACGAACTTCCGTTCGGAAAGGGAAAGCAGTTTCTCGATAGCGCAAACCGTGTGACAAACGCCGCGATTGGCGGCTGGCAGATGCAGGGCATCTTCATTTTCCGCAGCGGAGTGCCTTACACCGTAACTCTCGGGCGCGATGTTGCCAACACCGGCGTGGGCGGACAGCGTCCCAACCGCATCGCTTCCGGCAAGCTGGATAATCCTACACTCGAGAAGTGGTTTGACACCTCGGCATTCGTCATCGCCCCCAATTTCACCTACGGGAACGCCGGGCTGCGCATTCTTCCTACAGACATCGTGCGCACGATCGACTTTTCTCTATTCAAGCAATTCCAGGTAACCGAGAGATCGAGGCTTCAGTTCCGTCTGGAAGCATTCAACCTTCCCAACACGCCAAGCTTCGCAGCGCCCAACTCTACATTAGACACGGGCACCGTGGGACGAGTCACAAGTACCTCCACATCGCCCCGGCAGATGCAGGTCGCGCTAAAGTTTTATTTCTAATGCTGCCGGTGGGGCAGGTGGTGCCGGTGGGGCAGGTGGGGCAGGCGCCCTCGCCTGCGCGGAGGCCCCCGCCTCCGCTCTCGCGCTGGTCG
>JANXXV010000591.1 GCA_025350445.1 Bryobacteraceae bacterium
GGCGTGCCCATTGTAGTCCGGCCTGCTTTACAGCCGGAGGTGCAGGTGGCGCAGCGCGCGTCCGCACCGGAATCTTCCACTGAGCGGCGTCAAGTGATGGAGCGGGCACCGGCGGCGGTTTCGCGGCGGGACGTTCGGGAAGAGGCGAAGCCAGTTGCGTTGAGCACTCCTTTTCGAGGCGTGCCTGCGCCCGCGCCTCCCGCGCCCGCTGCGATGGAGCTTAGATCCGCGAAGAAGGATTCGGCTGAAGTCAAATCGGAAACCGGGATTGTCGCCGATAGCGGAAGTGTCGGCCGTTCGGCTACCACGCGCGGGCTACCCGGCAAGGTGCAGTACACGATTCTGAAGCGTGGTGCGGACGGCCAGTTCAAGCCGGTGGATGCAGGCTCCACCATTCAGCCGGCGGATGAGCTGCGGTTGAATGTAGAAGTGGACGAGGCCGGGTTCCTGTCGGTGTCACAAACGGAACCGGCGAAGATACTGTTCCAGGGTGCGGTGCGGAAACAAGTGCCGGTGACGATTCCAGCTACCGGGTGGCTCGACTTGAGCAATCGCGGAGCGCTGCGGATTATGTTCAGCCAGCCGGGTGTTGCGGGTGCGATGCAGAACGCATTGCCGCCTGGTTTTTCGTTGTCGAAAAGCAAGGCTGTGGCCGAGGTTGGTTCAAAAAGCCAGACGCCGGGCGTGATCACGGTGGATGTGAATTTGAACGTGGCTACGCCGGCGCAACAGCAGCAGAAGTAGCTATTTGATTCCGGCCGCCATGGAGTCCGGGCCAACCAGATGTTCCACGCGGGTTTCGCGGAAGCCGGCTTCCTTCATCCAGCCGGTGCAATCCGCGCCGGTGTAGTCGAATCCGCCGGGCGTCTCAATCAGCATGTTCAGGCTCATGAGAAGGCCGAATGCATTCTTCGATCGGTCGTCATCAATGAGTGAGTCATAGACCACCAGCGTGCCGCCTTCCGGTAGCGCGTCGTAGGCTTTGGCGATGAGCATGCGCTTGGTTTCCAGGTTCCAGTCGTGCAGAATGTGACCCATCAGAATCACATCCGCACGCGGAAGTGGATCGTTGAAGAAGTCGCCGGGTTCGAAGCGAAGGCGCCCGGCGACGCCATTCTCGATCGCGTAATCGGCGAAGATCGGAGCCACGGGCGGAAGGTCGAATGCGATCCCGTGGAGATGAGGATTCTGCAACGCGATCTGTACGGCGAGATCCCCTTGTGCGGTGCCGATGTCGGCGAAGGTTTTATAGTTGCTCCACGGAAGCTGGCGGGCGATAACGATGTTTGCGCCGCGGCTGAGGCCGCTCATCGCGCGCAAGAACTCCCTCAGCCTGGCCGGGTCTGCATAGAGCTGTTCAAACAACGTCAGTGTGCCTTCCCGGATTTCATTCTGCGGCAGGCCGGTGCGGAGCGCATCGGTCAGGTGAGACCAGAACGGGTACAGCCGGTGATTGCACATCTCCAGCATGCCCCCGATGTAGGATGGCTTCCGCTTGTCGAGATAGAGATCGGTGGCGGCTGTATTACTGTAGACGTTGCCGTTGCGCTCCAGGAATCCGGTGGCGACCAGGGCGTCGAAAAAGTCGCGGGCGGACCGGGGGTGGAGGCCGAGTTTCGCTTGCAGTGCAGCAAGGGTCAGCGGCGTCGCGGCGAGCTGGGTGAAGACCTCAAGCTCAATTGCGGTAAGCAGTGTTTTGGATGCCCAGAAGGCCAATCCGGTTTGGAGGATCTGGTCGGGTGAGGGCTGGCTTGCGGAGGACGGTTGAGTCATTGTTTGTCTCCCAATCAATGTTAATTGAGGTGGAAGCCGAACGCAAGAGCGTGGCCCGGCTGCGATCAAGCGAGATACAATGCATGTCATGTTGCGATCCAGCGTAGTTTTTCTAGGGCTTCTTTTCGTGCAGTTTTCCTCCGGAGAGGACAGCGAGCGGTTGCTCAGCGTCAACCATTATGTCCGCGTCGTTTCCACCGTGCCGGTGATCGCCGGTCAGACTACACAGATCTATGTGCGTGAGGTTGTCCAGGCGGGTCTGGCCCTGCGAGGCGGAGCCGGCCCGGAACGGGTGGTGCTGTTCGTACACGGCGCGGGTACGCCCGCGGAAGTAGCTTTCGACATGCCGTATCAGGATTACAGTTGGATGGCGTTCCTGGCCCGCGCCGGGTTTGATGTGTTTGCTATGGATATGACGGGCTATGGGCGGTCCACGCGGCCTGCCCCGATGAACGATCCATGCAACCTCGCGCGCGAACAGCAAGTCGAGTTCATTCCCTCGCTGCTGGCGGCGCCATGCGCGGCGGCTTATCCGCATCAACTGACTACGCTTGCTTCGGACTGGAATGATATTGGGGCGGTGGTGGACCATTTGCGGGCGCTGCGGCATGTGGAGCGGGTCAGTCTGATTGGCTGGTCACTGGGCGGGCCGCGGGCCGGTGGCTATGCCTCGAACCATCCGGATAAAGTGCAGAAGCTGGTGCTGTTGGCACCGGCCTATCGGCGCGCGGGTGCTGCCGATCCTCCGGCGCAGGTGCCTGCCGCTGGCGCTGTGATGAACACGCAGTCCCTGGCGGATTTCAGACAGAATTGGGATAGGCAGATCGGCTGTCCGGACCAGATCGACCCGGCGGCAAGCAAGGCGGTGTGGTCGGCCATGTTGAGTTCCGATCCAGTAGGCGCAACGTGGGGGAGCGGAGTGCGGCGGGCGCCGCTGGTTACCACATGGGGCTGGAATCTGGCGGCTGCGGCGAAGGTGCAGATTCCAGTAATGCTGGTCGCGGCGGCGCACGATAAACAGGTGTCTCCAGAAGGCGTGAAGGCCCTTTACACCGACCTTGGATCGCGGCAGAAGGTCTATGTGGACCTGGCATGTTCGTCGCACAATGCGCTGTGGGAGAAGAACCATCTGCTGCTGTTCCAAGCCTCGCTCGAGTGGTTGACCCAGAGCACAGTGAACGGTTCCAAAGAGGGGACGGTGCGGCTGGGATACTGATCCAGCGTCGTGCTTCCAGGTCTCTTTTTTGTGCAGCTCTCTTCCGGCGAGGACAGCGAGCGGTTACTCAGCGTCGAGCATTATGTCCGCGTCACTTCCACGGTGCCGGTGATCGCCGGGCAGAGTACGCAGATATATGTGCGTAAGGTTGTCCAGGCGGGCTTGGCGCTGTGCGGGCGTACGCCGCGAGAATGCCGGCAGCCAACATCGCGCGGGTGGCCCACCCAATCGCCTCGCGCAGTTCATTCACCTTCCGCACCAACGCCTTGCTCTGCGCCGCCGCGCTTCCGGACGCCGCAACCGCCGCGCCTTGGATCTTCGCGGCCTCGCGCATGACAGCGTTGTACCGGAGTTGGAGAATCACATTCTCGTCGAGCGTCTTGCCCGTGAGCTTCTCCTGCCGCTGAACTTCCTTTTTCAGATCCACCAAGGGGCCCAAGGTTCGGAGTCCGCGCGACGCGCCAGACTCGATGGCGGCTGCGTCCTTGGTGACGTTCGCCAGCCCCTCCGCTTTCGACACGCTCATGTCCGCGATCATAGGCCGGTCTACCGCATGGATCGCGTCCTCGCTGGAGAAGCCACTTTCTTGACCGCCTCGACCGGCCTCTTCGCAGCCTCCTCAGCGACGCCATGCGCCTTGGCGAGGGCAACCATCGACATTCCCACCTTGTCGGTGTGCGCGGCGTGGTTCGCGGCTTCGATGGTCCATTCCTTCGCCCACTCGAGGGCTTTCTTAATTGCTTCCGCAATCAAGTTGCCTGGCGCTGCGCCCTTGACCGTGCTGGCTTTCATGCCATCGATCCCGGCGGATGCGCCACGCGCAGCCTTCGATGCCGCCTGCTCCATGCTGGACAGACCGTTACTGACGCTCTTGATCGATGCGTTCGCCTTGTTTACGTCCACCTCGACGACGAGCTTAAGCGTATTGTTGCCGGCCATGGGAGACGCACGGATGGTGCGCCTGTCAAGGCGTTGCACGACGAGGATTCCGGACACTCAGAAATCTGCGAGCTCGAAAGTCTAGAAGTTATGGCAGCGACATTATTTCCGCCCGATCTTCATTCGAGAGGAATGGTGAACTGTTCACAGCCGTATCTAAGGTGGCCATTACCATCTGGCCTTGAGCCGAAATCAAAACACCGATCGCCCAGCCAACAAAACCTACAACCGGTCCGACGACCAGCCCGACGACAACTGCAAAATTCGATAGTGCGGAATTCGATATGGACGTAGCCATTGCGCAGCAGCCTAGCAAGATCAGGCCTCCTAAACTAAGACCCACAACCTTGCAGGTTTGGCCAAACCCGTTGATAAGTTTCGCAACTCTGTACCCATCTTGATAGCGGATGAGTATACCTTCATTTTCTTGTAGTGGTAGTTCAGATGCATCAAAAGGAGTCGCAGCGGGTTGCGCGTCAGCTACTGCCTCTAGTGCCCCTGTAGCAGACGGTACACCCGCCCTGTCAGCTTGACATTTCCAGCAGACATCAAAATCGCCGTCAACGCTGGTTCCGCAGCTTGGGCATATCCATTGGCTGGTTCGGTCCAGGTGAAAGACGATATCACTTTACGTGCGGTGCTACTGATGGCTTAAAGGTGTTCAGTGCCTGAGGCAAGTTCATCCAGTGGCCTCGCTGGTTAAAGTGGTTTACCTGTTCAGCCAGCCCCGCGCGCACAGGGAAACTTCTCCCGCTCCAGCAAGTCCCGCTTCTCCGCGATGATCAGCATGGCGCAGAACTCATCCCCGCGAATCTAGTCAATGCCAATTTGGACGGCTAGTTTCAGCGCACTCATCAGATCGGGAGCACGCCGGATGAGCAGACCTTTCTCCGCGCATAGGGCGGCGTCCAGCCTGTCCAGCGAGCAGTGGTCGTATCGACGGTCCTCGTCCGGAGCATCGGCGCAGGGACCGGGATCGCACAGTTTGTCGCGCCGCAACGCCCAATTCACCAGGAACCGGAAGGGCAGCTCATCCGGCCACTCCCCGCTAACAATTTGCGTCGCGGTCCTCGGCGAACGCGGTGTCCATCGCGTCGATAGCCGCCTTGAGCGCCACCGCCTGGTAGTTGATCGGCGCCTCGCCCTCGTATTGACGACGAGTTCGAGCTTGTTGTTGTCGGCCATCCTAAGCGCTGTGCGTTAAAATGAAGTCATGGCAAGAGCCACTGAAAAGGCAGCCGTCCAGAAGAACGGCCACACGGCGAAGCAGGTTGTGTCAAAACTCGGCAGGGATCTCCGGCGGATCAGGGAGAAGATCGAGGCATCAGGCGAGAAGATGCTCACCCGCCAGGAACTCGAGCGCGAGGTAGCGGATCGCCGGGGCGGAAACTTCTGAGCGCCTGATGATTCGGACATTTTTCGACTCGGGCGTATTGATCGCTGCCGCTCGTTCGCTGGACCCGGACGGGGAGCGTGCAATGAAGATTCTTGGCGATCCCAATCGTGTTTTCCTGACAAGCCCATTCGTCCACCTTGAGGTCGTTCCGAAGGCGATCTTCTTTAAGAAGCATCTGGAACGGTCGTTCTACGACAGATACTTCAAGAACGCAGTGTGGTTCCGGGAAGTCGATAAAATTGAGGTTGCGGCACAAACGGAAGCAGCCAAAGCCGGTCTCGGGGCGATGGATGCCCTCCACTTGGCAGCAGCCCACTTATCCCGCGCGGACGAGTTCATTACGACCGAGAAGCCGAACAAGGCGATCCACCGGTCCTCGCTGGTCAAGGTCGTCTACCTGTTCAGCTAGCCCCCGCGCCCACCGGCTATTTTCTCCCGCTCCAGCAGGTCCCGCTTCTCCGCGATGATAAGAATGGCGCAAAACTCATCCCCGCGAATCTCGTCGAAGCCGATTTGAACGGCCAGTTCCATCGCGATCATCGCGGCGAGAGCACGCCGGATGAGCAGCCCTTTCTCCGCGCATCGGGCAGCGTCCAGCCTATCGAGCGGGTAGTGGTCGCGCGATGCGCCTCCTCCTCCGGCGCGTCCGCGCAGGGGCCGGGATCGCGAAGTTCGTCGTGCCGCAACGCCCAATGCACTAGGGACCGGAAAGGCGGCTCATCCCGCCACTCCCCGACTAAAACTTTGCGCCGCGGTCCTCCAGGAACGCGGTATTGATCGTCACCTCGCGCATCTTCAGCAGGTGGACCGTGGCCGCGCCCAAGACTCGGAGAGTGACCTTGAACGAGTCTCCGTCAGGAAGCAAGTCGTCCACTTTCACCAGGCTCAACTGCTCAACGCGCTTCGTGGCCTCGAAGCGATCGATCTCCGGCTTCTCGCCGCTGGCGGGTGATCCATTCGTCGCCGGAAGGAACGCGGACTCGAACGGACTTCACGCCGCCCGGAGTCCGCAGGTTGATGGCGATCGGTCTCGTTGCGTCAAAAAACAGAGGTTTCCATGCAGAGTGATTATACTCACGGCTTCCGCTTATAGGTGTATGTGTCGAAGTCGAAATCGTAAGCGGTCATCAGGGGCTTCGATGCGGCGCTGGTCTTCGGTGCGTACTTCGCCAGATCGGTCTTGATGGAAGCATATTCGGGCTTGCCGGCCACGTTGGTGAATTCGTTCGGATCTTCTTTCCTGTCGTATAATTCCTCGCCGCCATCACTGTAAATGATGTAGCGCCAGCGCTCGCTGACCACGGCGTGATTGCCTTCGAGATAAGTCGACACAGTGGGATTCCGCTTCGCCTTCGGGTCTTTCAGCAGAGGCGCCAGGCTGGTGCCATCGAGCTTGTTGTTGACGGGCAGGCCGCACATTTCAACCAAAGTCGGGTAGAGGTCCAGCAAATTCACCGGCTGCGTCCGCGTGACGCCGGTTTTCTGAATGCCTGGCCCGGCGACGATCATTGGCACATGCGTGGACCGCTGCCACAAAGTCGATTTGTGGACGTGCTGTTTCTCTCCCAGGTGCCAGCCGTTGTCGGACCAGAAGACGATGATTGTGTTCTTCGCGTAAGCACTGCGCTCTAGCGAATCGAGCACTCGGCCAACCAGTGCATCGGCGAAGGAGATGGCTGCCAGGTAGGCATGCACGAACTCCTTCTGCTTACCCTCTTTGACGATGCGGTCCCACTCATCGCGCCGGAATTCCGCGAATTTTTTGCCGATGGGCGGAACGTCGTCAAGATCGTCCTTCCGCGTTTCCGGAATGGTGACCTTACTGTCCGGATATAGATCCCAATAGTTTTGCGGTGAATACATCGGGATATGCGGATGCCACATGCCCACTGCCAGAAAAAACGGTTTCTGGTGTTTACGTTTTAGGAATTCTTCGGCGAAGGCGACCGCCTTCTGATCGCCGTATTGATCTTCCGGTTGTTCCAGCACGCCCCAATCGAACTCGCCGGCAAATTTCTCTATGCCGTTAAAGGGCTGGCCCTTGGGCGCGGGAATGCGCTTGTTCCATGGATACCAGTCGGCGCGGCGATACCAGGGGTCGTCGAATTGCTGGAGTTGGAACTCATCCCACTGATCCGGCGGATTGCAGCCGGCAACGTGGTGAAGCACCTTGCCAGCGCCCGCGGCGTGATAGCCGTTGTTCTTGAAATAGGCGGGGATGGTGGCGACGTCCGGCAGCGCGGGGCGCCAGTACTGATCGTTGTTGTAGATGCCGCTGGTGGACGGGCGCAGGCCGGTGAAGAGCGCCGTTCGCGACGGGTTGCAGAGTGGCGC
>JANXXV010000608.1 GCA_025350445.1 Bryobacteraceae bacterium
AGCTTCTCCAGCGCCGGAAGCAGCGCCAGGAACTCAAGCTGGGCATCGGTCACCGACGTCCGCGCCAGCGCCACTTCGCTATTTCCGATTACTTTGCCACCCATGCTCAGCACCCACGCAGCGGCGCCCGCGGCGTCTTTCGTCTTGGGCTTACTCTTTCGAAGCGCAGCGTCGGCTGCCTGCGCGGCCGAATCCTGGAATTCGATCAGGCACTCCGGCACCGCGGCGCGGAACGCTTCAATGCCTCCGCGGCTGACGCCGGTATAGCGAAGGTCCAACGCCGACAGTTTCTTCAAGCCTTGTAACTTCGATAGCCCCGAATTCGTGGTCTCGGTGCGGTAGAGATTCAACTCCTGAAGATCCGGCATTCCGGTCAACGCCGATAGTCCTTCATCGGTCACCTTGGTTCCCAGCAGCGTTAGCTTCTGTAATTTCTTCAGGCCTTTCAGTTGACTCAAGCCGGCGTCTGTCACCTTTGTGCCCGATAGGTCGAGCGCCACTAATTCCGTCAATCCGGCAATCTGTTTCATACCCTCGTCTCCAACGAACGTATCGCGGAGTGACAGCCGGGCCAGATGCTTCATGCCTCCCAGCGGCTTCATGCCGTCGTCGGTGAGCGGGGAATCGTTCAGGTCCAGATCCCGCAGGTTGACGAATGGCGCCAGTCCCGGTCCCTTCACGCGCGTCATGGTCAGCCGCATCTCTTCGATCTGCGTCAGGTCTTTCAGAAACGCCAGTCCCTTGTCCTGGACGTTGATTGATTCCAGAAAATGCAAACTGAAATAGAGCTTCTTCAGTTTGTGCAGTTTTGCCAAACCCGCGAAGCCGTCGTTGGCATCCAGCCTGCTGCCCGCCCCCGGATTGAAGATGGTGCCAGGCAAAAGCAACTCTTCCAGATCCTGCAGATCGCCCAGGTTCTTCATGTCGAGCGGATCCATGGTGGTGCCTACCATGTCCACGGCGAAGATCCGGAAGTCGCCTTTCGGAAGCGCCGCCAGTTCCCGAACGTATGGGCCGCGTTGGTCTGTCCGCAGTCCGCCGCCCAGACGCAGGATGAACTCAGCCGCCGCGCGCTCAGGGCGTGGCGGTGTTGTGCCGGGTCCCATCAGAATCACGCCGGGACGAGTCCCCAAATGCTTGCCGCCCGACAGCACCAGCTTGCCGTTTACGAAAACATGCTCGATGCCCTCGGCGTACTGATGCGGCGATTCGAACGTCGCCTTATCGATGATGGTTGCCGGATTGAACACCGTAACATCGGCCCACATGCCGGGCCGCAGCAGGCCGCGGTCATAAAGGTGGATCTTCGCCGCATTGGCCGACGTCATCTTGCGGATGGCTTCTTCCATGGTGATCACTTTCTCGTCGCGAACGTAGCGTCCCAGCACCCGCGGAAACGTCCCGTACCAGCGTGGATGCGGGTGGCCTTCACTCAAGGGCCCGGTGATCGCCACGGCGCTGCCGTCTGAGCCGATGGAAACGAAGGGCTGTTTCAGCGCGTAGCGCATGTCCTCTTCGCTGTGGTGGAAGAAGATAGTGGGGATGGAACCGCGGTTCGCCTGCAACAACTCAAACAGCACGTCGATAGGCTTCCCGCCCATCTGCTGAATCACTTCGTTCATTCGCTTGCCTTGATACTTCTTATAGGCCGGATTCGAAAGCGAAACCAGCAGCATTCCTTCCCAGGATCCCGTTGCCGTGTAATGGTTGTACCAGTTCGTTCCAGCGATACCGTGTTCAATTTCGTTCTCTAAGCGGGACCGTAAGGCGGGGTCTTTCAATCGAGCAAGCAGCGCATCCACTCCGCCTTCGTGAGCCCACGGCGGAATTATACTGGACAGGTTGTTCTGGCCCGCTCGATACGGATAGACGTTCGCCTCCACCAGTTGCCCATTCGCTCGCGCCTGCGCGATCGTGCCGATCAATTCCGGCATCTTGCCCCACAATTCGTGTTCGGCAATCTTGATGTGGATGATGTCTACCGGCACTCCAGATTGGCGGCCGATTTCAATCGCCTCGGCTACCGACGCAAAAACCCCATGCCCTTCGGTGCGCATGTGTGTGGAGTAGATGCCGCCGTACGGTGCGGCCGCTTTGCACATCGCGATCAGCGTCGCGGTGTCAATCCACGCCCCCGGCGGTCCGCTCAACGAACTGGCTACCCCAAGCGCACCCTGCTCCATCGCCTCGCGCACCAGGCGCTGCATTTCAGCCAACTCCCTTGCACTGGGCGGACCCGCTTTGGGGCCGTGCACATAGGTCCATATCTCGCTGGAACCGACGTAGGTGCCAATGTTGGTGGAAACGCCTTTCTGCAACACCTTGGCAAAGTAACCCGTGAGGTCTGTCCAATCCCCCACCCCCGGCTTCAACGGCGCCGCGGAACCACCTTCCCCAAAGATCATCGACGTGACGCCTTGGCGGATCATACTCTCCGCATTGCCATCCACCAGAATCGTGTAGTCGGAGTGATTGTGAATATCGATGAATCCCGGCGCGACGATCAATCCG
>JANXXV010000631.1 GCA_025350445.1 Bryobacteraceae bacterium
CCTGTTCATCGCCGCCGGCGCGTTCCACGTTTCCAAACCGAGCGATCTGATTCCCGAATTGCAGGGGCGCTTTCCTATTCGCGTGGAGCTGAAATCGCTCACGCAGGAAGATCTGATCCGCATTCTGAAAGAGCCGAAGAACGCGCTGATCAAGCAGTACATCGCACTGCTTGAAACGGAGGGAATCAAGCTAAGCTTCACCGACGACGCCCTTGAAGAGATCGCCCGCTTTGCCGCGCGCGTGAACGAAACCACTGAGAACATCGGTGCGCGCCGGCTCCACACCATGCTGGAAAAGATCCTGGAAGAAATCTCATTTGCCGGCCCGGACTTGAAGAAGAAGACGGTGAAGATCGATTCCGTCTATGTCCGGAATCAATTGGCGGAGATCGTGAAGGATCAGGATTTGAGCCGCTACATCCTCTAAATGGCTCTGACGTTTAGAACATTTGCCGTGGCCGCTGTTTTAAGCATTCTGCTGACGGATTGTGGATACGTAGGCGATCCTCTGCCGCCGGCGCTGAACATCCCCGGGAAAGTCACCGATCTTCGCGCGGTGCAACGCGGCGCAAAAATTATCATCGACTTCACCATTCCGGTGCGGACGACGGAGGGCCTGCTTATTAAGCGCTTGGGACCGCCCGATCTTCAGATTGGCGGCAAACCGGTGGAAGCCCCGCCGGACAAGGGGCACATTGAGGTGCCGGCGAAAGACTGGATAGGACAGGATGCGGTGGTACAAGTGCGGACCAACAACGCGCGCGGACGGTTTTCCGATTGGTCGAACGCGGTGACGCTGTCCGTTGTGCCCGGGCTGGAGCCGCCTTCAGACCTGGTGGCGAAATCCGATCCGCAAGGTGTACGGATTGCGTGGGCGGGCGCCGGGGATAAGTGGCGCGTGCTGCGCCTGGGCGATGCGAAGACTGTTGAAGTGGATCGCGCCGAATTTCTCGACATCGGCGCTGCTTTCGGGAAAGAGCACCGCTATCAGGTCGTGGCGCTGCTGAAGGCGGCGGAGAGTGAACCGTCGGCCATTGTCAGTATCACGCCGAAGGATGAATTTCCACCCGCGGCGCCGGCGGCACTAACTGCGCTTGCCGGACTCGATTCGGTGGAACTGTCCTGGGACCGGAACACGGAAGAAGATCTGAAGGGCTACCGGATATATCGCGCGGAGGACTCGGGTCCGTTTGCGGCCATCGCTACGCTAGTGGAAGAACCTGCTTATAGCGATAAGTCGGTAATCTCTGGCAAGAAGTACCGGTATGCGGTATCGGCCATCGATCAAACCGGCAACGAGAGTGCGAAGTCAGCGCCGATCGAAGTGGCAACACCTCCATAGCCTCAGTCTTTCGCGGCCAGGTAACCGGCGCGCCGCGCGTCGGCTTCGGTCATGTACTTTCCTTTGCCTGTGGTTCCGAACCAGCGCGAGCCCTCTTGGTGGTAGCTCCTGGTCTGCAGGTTCACCCAGACCATTCCAGGCGTGGGAGGCGGCGGCACGGAGTTGGTGGGAGCACTGGAAGCTCCGGCGAACTCGCCGGCGGTGACCATGGACGAAATTGTCTCGATGGTTTTCCTGGAAACACCGGCCCTTGTCAAATCCTCCACGGAGGCGTACGGCCTTCCGGCAACGATTCTCTTCGCCACAGCCGCGCCTACGCCGGGAAGCGATTGGAGGTCCCTGGGACTCGCGGTATTCAAATTGATCGGCGGCACAAGAACCAGTTTGGCCGGCTTCTTCACAGCCGCACCGGCTACTGAAGCAAGGGCGAGCACGGCACACGCGAGAAAGCTGGCGGCATGAAACAACCTCGCCGCCAGTAAGCCGCTAGTTGCCGGCGCGCGTGGCCCGGTTACGCATGTCAGGGCGAACTCGTGTGAGAGCGGTTGGCCTGACCTACCTAAATACGCCGGTGTGGCCCAACGAATAGCGGCCGGGCTGCGGATAGACGCACAATCCATGGGGGCCTTTCCCCACCGCAACCTTAGCCAGCAGTTCGCCGTTGTCGGTATTGATCGCATACACTTCCTTGCTATAACGTCCGGAGAGCCATAGGACCTTGCCATCGGAGGAGACTCCGCCCATATCGGGACTGCCGCCGCCCGGAATCTTCCATTTCTTGACGACCTGCCTGGTAGCAAAGTCGAGCACCGAAACGCTGCCTTCGCCGCGGTTTGAGATGTAGAGTACGCTGGAATCGCGGCTGGCGTACAGCCCATGAGTTCCCTTCCCGGTTGGAACGAAACCGATGCGCTTGAAATCGTCGCCATCGATCAAATACACGCCGTGCGCCATCATGTCAGCCACGTAGAAGACCTTGCCGTCGGGCGAGAGCTTTACATCTTGCGGCATACCCCCGCGCTCCACGGAAATCTTGCCCAGCACCTTCCTCCGCGCGACGTCCACCTTGATCAACTCGGAAGAGAATTCGCAGCTCGCAATCAGGTACCGGCCGTTCGCGGAGAAATCCATATGATCCACTCCGCGGCAATCCACCTTCAGCGTGCCTTCCAGCTTCATGGTTTGCGGATCGCGGAAATCGAGCTGCTTCATTCGCTCCGCAACCACGATGGCGTACTTGCCGTCAGGGGTGAAGTACATGTTGTAGGGATCTAGAACGGGAATGGTCTTGCCCTTTTCCCCGGTGGCCGGATCGACCCTGGTCACGGTGTCGCCCAGATCGTTCAGAACCCATAGCGTCTTGAGGTCCCACGATGGAACTACGTGCTGCGGCTGTTTGCCTACAGAGAAATGATCCACGATCTTGTAGGTCTGCGGATCGATTACATCCACGGTATTGCTGCCGCTGTTGGGAACGTAGATCCGGGACGGGAAGTTCTTCACTACCGGACTCAGCTTTCCGGACGCGTCTTCGGAATAGATGTTCTTGGGATCGAGCACCGGCGGCATGCCGGGCAGCGCATCCTGCAAGGCGTCCTGCGACGCAGCCGCCGCGTGCGTGGGCGATGATTCAGTGCCGTTCGACGAACAACCGGCGATCGCGAGAATTGGTAGAAGAACGAATGAAAGTTTACAACGCATGATCTTAATAGTTACCCCTATTATAGTGACGGAGGATTTGTGAACGATGTTAAATGAGCTTGCTCTGCATTCTGTCAGTTATGCCGGACTTTGGGGGCAAGCGTTTCTGAATGTGGAGGACTTTGTTGCCAAGGCTGCTGAACTCGGGTTCGACGGCGTGATGCTGATGGCGAAGCGGCCGCATCTCTCTGTTCTGGACTACGATACAACACGGCGCGCGGCATTGCGCAACCAGTTGCAACGGGCAGAGGTGAAACCTGTTTGCCTGGCTGGATACACGAACTTCACCGCCGATCTGGAACACTCCGAGATTCCCCACCGGGAGTTTCAGATCCAGCATGTTACCGCGCTGGCGGAGCTGGCCCGCGATATCGGTTGCCCGCTGGTGCGGATCTTTACCGGTTATGAGCACCCGGCGGCGTCCTTTTCGCCGCAATGGAAGATGGTGGTGGATGCGATTCGCGAGTGCTGCCGGCGTGCGGCGGACTTTGAGGTAACAATCGGCGTGCAAAATCATCACGATCTTGCGGTTGGATTTGAAAGCCACGCGGACCTGATCGCAAATGTGGGTGAGCCGAATTGCAAGGCGCTATTCGATGCGTGGGCGCCGGCGCTGCATGGCGTCGACATTGTGGCGGCGGCGCGAAAGCTTGGCCCAGTTACAGCGCATACGACAATTGCCAATTACGTGCTGCGTCCGCGCTACCGCTACGATTCCGCCCTGGTGAATTACACGCCGGAACTGCCCGCCATTCAGGCGGTTCCGATGCCGGATGGCTTCATCGACTACCGCGGATTTCTGGCGGCGTTGGGCAGCGTGGGATTCACGGGCAGCATCGCCTATGAGATGTGCTCGCAACTTCGTGACGGCGGCGATATGAAAACGCTGGATAGTTACGCGCGCCGGTTTCTGGAATATATGAAGTGAGAGGGCGCTACTTGGCGTCTTCTTCGGCTTCCTCGGCGTGCTTGACGATGCTGCCCGTCTGAAAGAGAATTCCTTTAAGAATCCCGGACCACTTCGGCTTCTGGCGCAGGAGAAATTCCAGATCCATCCCGAAATGTTTCATCTCTTCCTGCTGCGCGTTTTGCATGATGGCCTTCGCATCTTTGTTTTTCTCAACGGAGATGCGTTGCTCATACCAGTTGATGGCTTCGGCTTCCTCGATCATTGAAACGATCATACGGGCGAAGGTGCGGGTTTCCGGCGAGAGCTCGGCTGGCGGTTCGTGGTACTGGTCAAATCCCATAGCTTCAGTCTGGATGCTGGGCGGGTGGGAGTCAATCGTTGTTGGGAACTCTCCCGATTAGGGGCTGCCGGGTCTGGGCGCGGCGTGGCCGGGTATTCACGGAGGCGGAATCAGAGCGTTCCGCGCAGACCGGGGGCTGCCCCACTTCGCGGGCCTTGAAGAACACCGCCGTTTTCGCAGCCGACGGGCGTGCGTTCGTGTCTCCTGCACGTGTCCGCCGCTTATTGGAAATTGGCCTGTACTGCGTTTGCGGTAAGACCGTCCGCGGTTAGCAGGATAGTGATGCGGCCAAGTCCGGCAAGCGATCGAGGCAAAGGCCCGATGTTTACCTGATCGAGGTCCGCGATGCCCTGAGGACCCGCATACAGAACGGGTATGCCGTGCCCGCGAAGCGTGGCCGTAACCGTGGAGGCGCCTCGAATACCGCTTCCGTAGATGGCCAGAAAAATTTGATCGGTGGATGCGCCGAACGAGATTCCAGCCGCAATCGGCTCCAACGACTGCGCACCGTCGGCGCCTACCCGTATGACATTTGCCGCAACAGTGGCGGCGCCGGCGTCGGATTGGAAGACTGCCGGAGACACGGGAGCGATTATGGTCAACGCACTCACCGCCGCACCCGATTGAGGCGTTATAAAAATCGTGGCAGGGCCGGAAGCGAGCTGCGGCGGAAGCACGAAATTGACCTGCGCCGCGGTCGAGCCAATCACAACCGCAGGGCGGATAACACCCGCCTGATCGGTGATGGAAACTGATGCCTTCGCAAAGTTGTCGCCAAAGACCGTGCCCACGGAAGAAGAAGTAAGGGGCGCGGCCAGGAAACTTGCCGCGGAGACCGCGCGGAGCGGCATCTTGTAGTTCGCGCGTCCGATGAAGGTGACTTTCTGCAGATTGGGTCCGATCGTATCGATGTGGTCCACGTCCGCTGTCAAGTAGTAAGGCGAAACCAAGCTGGCTGGAACGGCCTGGGTGAACGCAAAGTATAACGGGAAAGAAGCCTGGCGGATCTGCTGCGCGGTAATATATCCCACCAACGCGTGTTCGAACGCATGATAGGCGTTCTTCCATTGCCATGCTTTCGGAAAGTCTTTCTGCGGTGCGTTCGTACCGTAGGTGACTCCGTTCCACACATCCCCGTACCGATGGTCGACGAAGTAGGTGAACCAATAAGCAGCCGACCTTGGAAGGTACTCCCCGTCGGCGGAGTTTTCGAGCGACAGTGTGCCGGCAAGCTGGTCAAGCTCGGAATAGACCCACCAGTTCTTATTCAGGTCCAGCGCGCCCCCCGCCACCACGCCGCCCGCCCACGAACCGTCACTGTCGATCCAACTGCGCGCCAGATGTCTTCGTGCGTTTGCTTCGCTCCATGCAACCAGGTTGGCATCGCCGTTGATCAGTCCGGCGAAGCGCGACATCCAAAAAGCCTTGCTCGTATGCCCCACATCGACACCTGTCTTCCGCAAATCGGTGTCGGCGGGCGTGTTGGCCGAGGTGAAATACAGGTTGGCAACAGGAGAGTAGAAGATCGAAATCATTGCCTTGACCAGCACCCGCATTTCATTCTTCATCTCCGTTCGATAAGGTTCGGGGACGATGGGCGCGAGCAAGACAAGATAGGTGTTCATCTGGTCGAGACACGCCGTCAGTTGCAGTTGATCGAATGCGGCGGAGCCTTGCGATTTGAGCAGCCACTGCATGGACCCAAGGGACGGATTCCAGTAACTGGCGTAGATGTACCTCTGCATCGCGACGATGTCCGGCAGAACGGTGGCGTCGCGCGTCAGGTAATAGTAAAACGCCATGCCAAGAAGCCCGTAGCCCAGCTGCTGGGGATCGCGATAGGCGGCGTCCGGAGACCACTGCTTGCTAGTCAGGTCCATCTGTAAGTACATACCGCCGTTCGTGCGATCCATGAACTGAGCCCGAATTACATCCACGCCGGCTTTCATCCAGTTCAGGTAACGAACATCGCCAGTCATGTGGAAGGAAACCCCATATCCATAAATCTGGCGCGACATAGGCACCAAATACCAGTTGGGCGCCATCAAATAGTAGTTCCCGGCGATGGGCGCGCATGGCTTTTGAAAGTTCAGCGCTGAGCCGTCATCACATCGCGTCGAAGGAAACTCGCCGAGCGGATTCCCCAGTGCCCCCGGCGTCGAGTAGAAGGGCATTAGGTCGTCTTTTAAGTGAGCGGCCCAATCGTCTCCCGTGGGCAACTGTGACACGTAGGAAGGAGTTTGGGCGGATAGAAAACCGGCAATCAGAACCAGACAAACGGCAAATCTCGGTCTCATTACCTTGATCGTATCGCAGGCTGCTCAGAGAGCGGCGAAATAAAACAGGGGTTGTTGTTGCCGCTGCGCGATGCGAATCGTTCGTGGGACACTATCACTGACGAGTCGAATTCTCATGAGACGCTTGATCACACAATCGGTAGTTCTACCTGCACCCGCTGAACGTCTGTATGCCACCTATCTCGATCCGGCGCTGCATGCGGCCGTTACCGGTGCAGCGGTGACAGTGGACGCCGAATCCGGCGCTGTATTTCGCGCTTTCGATGGCCAAATCAGCGGCACGATGCTCTTCGTAATCGCGCCCAGGCTGATCGTCCAGTCGTGGCGTTCTATGAATTTTCAGGATAGTGATCCCGATTCGACGCTGATCCTGACCTTTGTTCCCGAAGGCCGGGATGGCCGGATCGACCTGATCCATATCGACGTGCCTGAACAGGACTATCAGGGGGTCAGCGAAGGCTGGGAGAAATACTACTGGGCTCCCTGGAAACGCTATCTCGCTCAAAAATGAAGGCGAGGCAACGGCGGCGCCCGCCATCAGCCGCGAACGAGAGGCATGCCCAAATATCTTCGGCCGTCAAGTCTGGGAAGTCTGCGGGAATCTCGGCTTCCGTCATTCCGGAGGAGAGGTAATCCAGAACATCGTACACGGTGAACCGGTGGCCGCGGATACACAGCCTGCCGCCTGTCGTATCCGGCTCGAGGGTGATTAGGCTGCGGAAGTCCACAGCGATTCCTACAGTACACTAACGGCTGAGCCTCTTTTCATGACCATCAAACCATCCAAAATCGTCTGTGTCGGCCGCAACTACGTTGAGCATGCGAAAGAGCTGGGGAACGAAGTTCCAAAAGAACCGCTGATCTTCCTGAAGCCGCCTTCCTCGCTCATTGCGAATGGCGACGCGATTGTCTATCCCTCCATCACTCAGAATCTCCATTACGAAGGCGAGCTTGGCATCGTCATCGGGAAGCGGGCCAAGCATGTGAAGGCGGCCGATGCGTTCGACTATATCCTCGGCTACACCTGCGTCAACGATGTGACTGCACGGGATCTGCAACGGAAGGACGGTCAGTGGACAAGGGGCAAAGGGTGCGACACGTTTTGCCCGGTTGGGCCGCGCGTGGCGCCGCGGGATGAGTTGAATTTTGCGAAGATCCGGGTGCGCACGCTGCTAAATGGCGTGGTGAAGCAGGATGCTCCGATCACGGATTTGATCTTTCCCGTGGATGTTATCATTGAATACGTCACACAATTTATGACCTTGGAGCCAGGCGATCTGATTGCAACGGGAACGCCTTCCGGCGTCGGTCCCATGCAGCCCGGCGATACGGTTCAGGTCGAGATCGAAGGCATCGGCATTCTCCAAAATCCAGTGATCCGAGGGTGATCCATCATGAAAATATTTCTCGATACCGCAAATTTAGAAGAGCTGAAGAAAGGCG
>JANXXV010000645.1 GCA_025350445.1 Bryobacteraceae bacterium
GGCTCGACCGATTTCCCGTTCGACGAGCCAAATAATACTATGCTGGCCGTCGCCACCCCCGAACCCTCGACTTTATTGATGCTTGCTGTAGGGCTCCTGGCATTGGGCGGGCGACGTCCGCATTGGCGCAATTAGCGACCACGGGCGTCGCGGGACCGAGCATCGGCAGGGCTGGTTTGCACAAACGATCCTTTCTGCAACGAATCGCCCGATCCCACGTTTCTGTGGATATGTGCATTGCAGAAACCTGTTGCTTAATGTAAAGTAATGGCAATAGATTATTGCAATGCTTATCGGATACGCCCGAGTTTCAACCAACGATCAGGAAACCGCCACGCAGGTGGCGGCTTTGAAGGCGGGCGGGTGTGAGCGGATTTATCGCGAGAAGGCTTCGGGGGGACGGTGGGACCGGCCTGAACTCCACCGGCTCCTCGATCAACTCCGCAAAGGAGATGTGCTCGTCGTTTGGAAGCTCGATCGGCTGTCCCGTTCGCTGCGCGATGTCTTGACGATCATGGAGCGCCTAGTCGATGCCGAAGCTGGCTTCCGCAGTCTGACCGAGGCGATCGACACCACGACAGCTGCAGGGCGGATGATGATGCAGATGGTTGGGGCGTTCGCGGAATTCGAACGCGCCATGCTACGGGAAAGAACGAAGGCGGGTCTGGATTCTGCCCGTCGAGAGGGACGCATCGGCGGACGACCGCCAAAGCTGACAACCCAGCAGCAGTCCGAAATCAGGAAGATGGTTTCAAAAGGTCGCAAGACGGCAGCCGACGTTGCCCGCCTTTTCAAAGTTCACCCAGCTACAGTCTCGCGGCTGCTGGCGCGGGAGTACGCCAAATAGCGTGCAAAGTTCTACGCCAGATAATTTGCAAAGTGACATGCAGCGGATCGAGCAAGATTTCCAGCAGTCCAACGACGGCAGTCAGCTTTTCCGGCGCTAGCAGCTCAATCAAACCGTGAGCATGTTGCCTCTGTTGTGCGAAATCGGTATTCATGGTGTTTCTTCCTCGTTGCCATTACGCTTCGGATCTCTGCAAAATGAAAGCGTCTACTGTCAGTTTAGCCGCTTGGCTGTAAGGTAATACCGGCAAAGCGCGAGCATCCAGACGGCGGCCGTCCAAAGCGATAGTGTGCGCAAAACCATCCAGACGGGATCGGGGCGAAGAATATATTCGAGTGCTCCGGCTTCCGGTTTTCTATCGATCATGATGAGCATGTCCCGATTCGCCGTTATTTCTTCGAACGGGATCTCGCGGCCATTCCACAGGATGTGGTTCCAGGGAAAGATTTGTATGTTTGTCCGAAGCCGCCCGGTACGCAAAGCGTTCGGCCCGGTACGCAAAGCGTTCGGCCCGGTACGCAAAGCGTTCGGCCCGGTACGCAAAGCGTTCGGCCCGGTACGCGAAGCGTTCGGCCCAGTTTCCTCCGCGGGAATCACGACCGGCAGCACGTCTCCAAAATATTGTTGTGCTCCGATAGGAAACGATACCGGCGAGGGAACCGCGCTATCGGCCAGGATGCTGCGGCTGCCGCCTTTCACGGCGTACCCGCTCACTCCGTAAAAGGTGGAAGGCAGGGACCGCAGCGCATCGCGATTGGTGGTTGTCCATCCGGACCCGGCCAGCATATTGGGCTCTTCGACGTGATGAGCGTGGACGAGTTTTATGGAAACGCCGGCGGTGGAGAGCACGAGGCACACGGCAAGAACAGCCATCAGCGGGCGATCCGGCAAGGCGGCGCTTTGCCGTCGCATGCCAGCCAGCAGGAATAGAACCGCAAACAGAAGAAACAGATCCGCGTAGGTTACCAGGCGGTAGGCAAATTGGATGAACTGCAGAGTCTTCGGCAGCAGTTTCCAGGTTAGGTGCGACACGGACAGGAAAGACACGAACGCGAAGCCGGCGAAGGCGGCCCAGGCAAGGCGGAACTCATGCGGGAACTCATGCCGGAGCGCTTTTGCGCGGCCTGGTCCGGCGATGCGGAAGAACAGGAAAACAGCCAGAATCAGCAGCGCGAAGTTAATTTGCGCATCCAGATGGGGAGTTCCCCACCGGACAAGCTCCACGGTACCCACGCGCGGATCCCAGGGGAGCGGAGAAAACCGGGTGGTGAAACTGTCGAGACTATCCGGGAAGATGCCGATCCACCCGCCGGATAGCTGTATTGCACGCCCGTAGAGTGCGACCGCATAAATCCACGGCTCCATCACCAGGGAGAGAAGCGCCGCGGTCCAGCCGAGCGGCTTCCAAAGATCGTGCTTATGGTGGAGAAACGGCAACGACGCTAGAATCGCAAGGCACACCATGCAGCCGCCGAGAATGGCGGTGATGGGGTGCGTCCCCATGGCGAAGGCCAGAGCGAGGGCCGCGCCGAATAGTAAACGGCGGCGTTGGAGAGGATCGTTCATCCGCACCATGCGCAGCCATATCATGCATACCGAGATCACCAGCGAAACGGCAATGAATTCGGTTATCGCCCCTCGGTTGTACAGGTTGGTGAGAGGGTAGGTAGCGAAGGAAACCAGGACGGTAACGGTGCAGGCTATGAAGGGATTGCCCGAGATAGCCTCCACCGCCTTGCTCACCTGCCGGACCTGCAGTAGAAATACCAGACTACAGACGAAGCGCAGCGCAAAAGAGCAGCCGGTGAAGGCGCTGATCAGGCCCGCGGCCGGGTAGAAGAGGAATCCGTAAAAGACCGGGTAAGGAACACCGGCGGCCTGTCCGGTATTAAGGGTGATGGGGAACGCCCAGTGACGGCGGAAGTATTCACCGAAATAACCGATTTCCCAGAGATGGTTATTCCAATCGAAATAGAAGGCGTTGTTGCCGTGCCAGAGAAGACAGATCGGCAAGAGGCCCAGCAGATAGGTGAGTGCGGTCCATAGCCGGTGCTGGGTCACGGCCCGGGTCACGGCTTTGGTGGAGCGTCCACGGTGAACTGTAGCCGGTCCGATTCGCCGAAATCGTTCATCAGGTAAATGTCGACTACGCCGGGCGATTCGTAGAGCCCCGGCGGAATGAGTGCGCTAATTACCGAGGGGGTCTGATACCACGACGCAAGGATGGTGGATCCCCAGACGATTGCGGTGCCCGGCGTTGCATTCTCGCACTCCACGCCCAACGCCGATTGGCCGGTGGGCTGGATTTGAAAACCCTCCCGCGCATAACAGGTAGAAGGGTGCAGTTTGTTTAACTTCAATCGAAATTCCGGCCTTTGCCCGCTTATCGACCCGACCCGAATGAACTCGACCGGCGAGCCGGTATCGAATCGATGAACGAAAACATCCTGGGCGGCGACCCTGTGGATACCCTCGAACCCGCCGGCTTTATCCCATGCGGCTTTGGGAATAAGGACGCAGTCCAGCGCGGTTGCGGGAGTGTTTGAAACTTGTTCAAACTTATCCTTTGCAATACCCAGTGCAAAGGCCTGCATCTCCAGAACGTTCTCATAATCGCCTTCTGAAAATGTGGTCACGGCGGCGACAGCGCCGATGGAGGGATCGCGCCGGCAATGGCGGACCATGCGTTCCAGCCACCCCGGAGTAACGATAATCCGCGGGTTGAGGAACACCAGATACTCGCCGGTTGCTTTTTGCGCGGCCACGTTATAGCAACCGGCGGTGGCGGTATTCTCATTGATCAACTCTAGATGAATGCGATTGTTTAAGGCCGCGCGTTTCAGCAGCGTGGCGCGGGTGGCATCGCTGGAATTGTTGTCGGCCACGATGATTTCGTAGTTCGGCCAGGCTGTGTTGCGCTGAACGGAATCGAAGAAGGTTTCAAGAAATGCTTCTTCTCCGCTTTCGGTGGCAACCAGAATGGAAACCATGGGGAAAGATTTGCGAACGGCTTCGTCGATGACGTCAACGCGGGCGGCCCAGGTGTTCGCCTTTGCGTATTCAATGCGGCGGCGGCGCAACTGCGGATCGTCTTCGCGAACGGCCTCGTCCAGCTTGGCGGCGAAGTCCCCGACGTTCTTGCCGATGTAGACCAGATCGTTCAGCGAGGCCAATTCCGGCATATCGGTGGCCACCACCGGTTTGCCCTGGCTGAAATACTCATACATCTTCACCGGGTCCACACCCTTGATGAGATCGTTCAACACAAAGGGGATCAGGCAGACATCGAAGTGCGAAAGATACAGGGGAATCTCACGGTAGTTCTTTTCGCCAAGGAACGTAACGTTGGGCAGCGATTGGATCCGCGCGGTATCCAGCGCGTAGACATGGCCGATGAAGAAGAAATTGTACTGCGGGCGAAGCTCGGCAATGCGCGTCATCAGTTCCAGATCGAACCAGTCGGCAATGGCGCCGAAGTAGCCGATCACCGGCTTCGATTTATCGGGGATGAGATTATTGGCCCGGGGCGTGGACAGGAATTCGAAATCGGCGGCATTCCGGGCCAGGATTGGATCGGGCCGAAAGGCCTGCTGGCGCTCATACAACTCCTGCGCGGTGACCACCAGCACGTCGGCTTCCCGGGCCAGGTTCCTTTCCTCATCCAGATTCCACTGGCTGATGCGCGGCTCGGCGGTCCAATTCCGCCAGTCGTCCATGCAGTCGTAAATGATTCTGGAATTGAATTCCTGCCGCAGGTTGAGGCCGATGCGGCGCCAGAACGGAAACTGCAGCAGCACGCAGTTTTCGGTGATGGCAAAGTCTCTGTAAACCTCCCTGAGGGCGGCGGAGATGGGTTCGGCATCTTCGTCCGATAGAGAACCGGTATACATTTCCAGGTTCTCACCGCGGAAATGCAGTTCCCATAAATCCGGTCGCAACTGGATGGCTTCGTAGCGTTTGGGATGCGAAAGGGGAAGATGGCGGCCGGGGCTGAGCCAGAAGACGCGATGGCCGCGGCGGGCGAACTCGGCTGCGATCTGTTGCGGCCGTTGAAAGCGAAACTCGAAATCGAACACCGGAAAAACAATCACGTCGTAGGTCTGCTTTGGCAGAATCTCAGCGAGGGTGGGAACGGGTGCAGGCTCGGTTTCAGTAGCCTCTTCGGTTTCCAGCCAGGCTGAAGCCTCCGCGGTAAGAAGGGCCTCCGCTAACTGCTGTTCGGGCATATAAGCGGAAAGATTGGGAAATTGCACATCGTATTCGGCCAGGCTGCCGGGGCCTTGACCGGGCCAGCTCAGAACCCATTTGCAAAACGGACCCAGGCCGCGGCGGAACAGCAAAGTGTAAGCTTTGCGCAAGGCAAGCATGATTTGCCAGGCCTTTTCATTTCTATGGCTGATGAGAGTCCGCTGAAAGGCTTCCTGATAATGACGCAGCCCGCTGACAGCTTGCTGCCGTATTTGTTCGGCCTGCCATAGCTTGAAAAGATATGTTTTTTCCAGCTTCCGGTGTTCCTTGTCAAATTGAGAGATGCGGATCTTCAGCTTGGCAATCTCGATATTTTGCGCGTTGGCAGTCTTCCCAAAAGCAGTTTCGTTTTTTGCAAGCACTACCGATAGCTCTTCCACGCGGGCGGCATTGCGCCGGCTTTCTTCCATGTAGAAGCCCACCTCTTTGAAGAGCCGCGCCGCTTCCACGCGGCCGGCATCAAAGGTTTGCAAGTGCGCCTGGATGCCGTGCCGCAGCAACAGTGAGGCTTCGGCTCCCAGAGGCTGCCGCGGTTTGGGTTCGTTTCGCAAAACATCCATCGCGATAGAGGCGTTACTTCCGGCTTGTTGCTCGAGTTCCGCTGTCTGTTCGCCGATGGTTGCGCGCAGTTCCGCGGCATTCCGCAGGGCTTCCCGCATCAGCCGGGTGAGGTGCGTATTCTCTATCGATTTAATGTCAATGCAAAGATGCGGCAGTTTCACGCGCTGCATCAGTTGATCCACTTTCGGGTCGTAGCTTAAGGCGATCACCGGTACATTGGCGAGCATGCCAAAAATGATGGCGTGCAGACGCATGCCCACAATCAACCCGCATTCGGCCATCCGGGCGGCAAGGCCGGCCGGGGAGAGTTCCTCCTCCACGATGTGGACGCGATTCTGGTGCTGCATCAAATCCCGCACCCGCCGCGAAACGGCGACATCGTTTTCAATTTCTCCACTCAGTTTTTGGAAGGGGAAGAATTCGATGTCGACGGGTTCGGCCTGTAAAAAGCGGTCGAGGGCGGTGGCTACTTCGGATTGCCAAAACCCTGCATCCACGTCTATGTTCCAATTGCGAAGCGAGACGCCGATTTTTCGCGCAGTGGATTTTGGGGCGGCCGGTTTGGACCAGGGCAGGGCGAAGACGGGGTCGGCGGTGAGGTGAATCTTCGCCGCGGGAACGGCGAGGGATTCCAGCAGCAGGCGGGAGCCGCCGTCCCTTACGGTGATGATTTGCGCGGCATCGCAGATGGCTTTTGTAAACAGCTTGCCGTGCCTGGACAGCAGCGGGCCGGCGCCCACCGCGTAGAGCATCAGCGGTTTGGCATAAAGAGAAGCGAGTATGGCGGAGGTGGCGTAGAAGCTGAGGCCGGAATGATTATCGGACAGCAGCGCATTCGGATCGACGCCCCAGTAATCCTGGAACAGGCCACCGCCGCCGATGATCACCATATCCGCGCCGCGGATGGCCTCCAGAATGCCAAGAGCGTGGGACCAGAGGATGGCTTTCACGTCATACCTGGCCGCCGTTTTCTCAGGCTCGCCGGAGGTGACTGTTACACGGAGGTCCGGCTGCAGGGCGCGGAGATGCGCCAGCATGGCGGTGAGGATCGCTTCGTCCCCGGTGTTACCAAAGCCGTAGTAGCCGGTGATGAAGATGTGGTTCCTGTTCAATGAATCTCCGTATGAGGCGGCAAATGGAACGCCGGATGAAGCCAGGTGAATATATTATTTTACGCTGGGGAGATGAAGTTGCCTGTACAGAGCGGGGAGGGGGGGCGAAACCCCTTCATGGTTGGCGGGTAAACTGGAAAGAGAAAGAATCGACCCGCATGACACTGGCGCTTGAATTATCGCCGGAACGAGAAGCCGCCTTGAAGGCACAGGCAGAGGCAGAGGCGCGCGGCATGAGTGTCGGGCAAGGGTTACTGGACCTTATCGAGCAACTTGCGCCGTCAGCTTCCATTGCTCACCTGCAGAAAACCAATCCTAAAGAGTGGGCCCGCCAGTTTCATGAATGGGCTGAAGGCCATGATCGCACGACACCGCTCTTGAGCGATGAAAGCATTAGCCGCGATAGCATCTATCCGGATCGCCTTTAGGGCATGCTTGTAGACACCGGCGTCTGCCTGCCGTAAGGCGATCAAGACGCTAGAACGGTTGGGACTTCCGGCTTGGAAGTAACTGCTTGATAGAGGGCGTCGGGAGCGAGATCGGCTCCGTTCGGCCAGCACACTGCGCCATACTCATCTACGCGCACTTGCGAGAAGAGAGCCGGATCGCGGAGGGGTTCGAATACAGCCCCGAAAAGCCTGGAGGACAGATCTACCATCCCGCTTGTGCCATCGGCGAACACCACTTTTAACGTGTATCCTTCACCGGCGCTGACCCGAACGATTCGATACATTCCATTACTCCAACGGCTGAATGGGACTGAGCGGACTATGCTCCTGCCCCTTGTTCCAATTATCGCGCAGCTCCCCCTTGTGAAGTTCGGCCCAATCGAGCACTAACCCAAGAGCTCGGCGTGGAAGCTTTCCTTCAATGACCTCCATCGTCTCGATAGCGATCTTTGCTTCGTGCTCCCCATAGATGGCGTGAAAGTGAGGGGGTGGGTGATCGTCATAGTACATCCGGATGACGATTCCAAAAAAGATGCTGAGCGTTGGC
>JANXXV010000646.1 GCA_025350445.1 Bryobacteraceae bacterium
GCCGTATCGAAACTGCGGCCGTTTGGATCGGGCTTCCTGATCTTCAGCGACTATGCCCGCGGCGCAATCCGCCTAAGCGCGCTGATGGAAATTCCCGTCACCCATATCTTCACCCACGATTCCATCGGAGTTGGTGAAGATGGACCCACGCACCAGCCGATTGAGCAGTTGGTCTCGCTCCGCGCCATTCCGCACCTGATCGTGCTCCGGCCCGCCGACGCGAACGAAGTGGTGGAGGCATGGCGTGTGATCATGAGCAAGCCGCGGCAGCCGGTCGCCCTCATTCTCACCCGCCAGGCACTCCCAACCCTAGACCGGACAAAGTATGCCTCCGCGGCCGGCGTGGCCCACGGCGCCTACATTGTGGCCGACGCGGAAGGCGGCAAACCCGACGTGATCCTCATCGGCACCGGCAGCGAAGTATCTCTATGCGTGGACGCCTACGAAGATCTCAAGTCCCAGGGCATTCAGGCAAGGGTAGTTAGTATGCCGTCATGGGAGCTGTTTGAACACCAGTCGCAAGAGTATCGGGATGGAGTTCTTCCTCCCTCCGTCACCGCGAGAGTCGCGGTAGAGCAGGCATCCACGCTGGGATGGGCCCGCTACACGGGTCTCACCGGTTCCATCCTTGGCATGACCACCTTCGGCGCCTCGGCGCCACTCAAAGTGCTGCAAGAGGCCTTCGGGTTCACCAAAGCAAAAGTGGTAACGGCGGCCAAAGCGCAACTGGCCCTGGGGAGCTAATCATGAACATAGTGCTTGGTTCCGATCACGCCGGCTTTGAGTTGAAGGAGCACATTAACCAGTTCCTCGTCGAACTGGGCCATCAGGTGCTCGACGTGGGAACGCACGATACCGCCCCGGTAGATTATCCCGACTATGCAGCCGCTGTCGCGAAGCCGATTCTGGAGGGCCGCGTAAATCGTGGCATTCTAATTTGCGGCAGCGGAGTGGGTGCGTCCGTGGCGGCGAACAAGTTTCGCGGAATCCGTGCCGGCCTCTGTCACGATACCTATTCCGCCCACCAGGGCGTCGAACACGACGACATGAATATTCTGGTTTTGGGTGGCCGTGTGATCGGAGAAGAAATGGCGAAGGAACTGGTTCGCGCCTACGTCCACGCGAACTTCAGCGGGGAAGAGCGCCACGTCCGCCGCCTCGCCAAAATTCACGCGATTGAAGAATCTAACTGAAATTGCCCGGGAATGAGGGAATCTTATGAGTCCAAAAATAATAAATCCGCTGCAAGGCCTGTTGTCATACGGGCAATCGGTTTGGCTCGATTACATCCGCCGGACATTGATCACCAGTGGTGAGCTAAAACGGCTGATCGTGGAAGACGGCTTGCGTGGCATCACGTCGAATCCGGCAATTTTTGAAAAAGCTATCACCGGCAGCTCCGACTATCGGGACATGCTGGAAAGTCCTGAATCGGCCGGCCTTCCGGCGAAGGACCTGTACGAAAACATCGCCATCCGCGACGTGCGGGATGCCGCCGATATTCTGCGCGGCGTCTACGATGAATCGAAGGGCCGCGACGGATACGTCAGCCTCGAAGTGTCGCCGCTGCTGTCCCACGACACCGCGGGCACCATCGAAGAAGCGCGGCGGTTATGGAAAGCGGTGTCGCGGCCAAACCTGATGGTGAAGGTCCCGGCAACAGCCGAGGGTATCCCCGCCGTTCAGCAGTTGATCGGCGAAGGCATCAATATCAACGTCACGCTGCTCTTCTCGCAGGCCGCGTATGAGAAGGTTGCCGAAGCCTATATCGCCGGCCTGGAAGCCAGAGCGGCCCGCGGCGGGAAAATCAGCGGTATCGCCAGCGTCGCCAGCTTCTTCATCAGCCGCATCGACACCGCAATCGACAACGCCATCGCCTCCAAATTGCAGGCCACGCCGGACGCCGGACGGCAGGCGCTGCTCGAAAGCATCGAAGGCAAGGTGGCAATCGCCAACGCGAAGCTCACGTACGCAAAGTACGAAGAGTTGTTCAGCGGCCGGCGCTGGAATGCGTTGGCGGATAGCGGCGCGCAAAGCCAGCGCTTACTCTGGGCCAGCACAAGCTCGAAGAATCCCAAGTATAGCGATGTGATTTACATCGACGAATTGATTGGCAACGATACGGTGAATACTATCCCGCCCGCCACATTCGATGCCTTCCGCGACCATGGATCGTTGCGCGCCAGCATCTCGGAGAATGTGGAAGCGGCCGCCACCACCATGGCCTCGCTGGAACAAGCCGGCATCTCCATGACAGCGGTTACGGACAAGTTGCTGGTGGACGGCCTGCAGCAGTTCGTAGACGCCTTCGAGCGGTTACTCGCGGCGACCGCCGCCGCCAGCGCGGTGAAGGCGAAGATCAACCGCCAGTCCTATAAGCTGCCCGAGGATTTGGCCGCGGCCGTCGAAGAGTCGATCGGCGAATGGCGCCAAGGGAACAAGGCGCAAGCTCTCTGGCGAGGCGATGCTTCGCTGTGGACCGGCGAAGACGAATCGAAGTGGCTGGGCTGGCTCGGCATCAACGACGATCAGCTAGCCCACATCCAACACTTGATCGAAGCCGCGGAAGATACCAAGGGCTTCAAGCACGCGCTGCTGCTCGGCATGGGTGGATCCAGCCTATGCCCGGAAGTGATGCGCATCACCTTCGGCGTCATCCCCGGACATCCGGAACTCCACGTCCTCGATTCCACCGATCCCGCGCAAGTCCGCGCCGTCGAGAAGAAGATAGACCTCGCCAGTACCATCTGCATCGTCTCCAGCAAGTCGGGCGGCACTCTCGAACCCAACATCTTCAAACAGTATTTCTTTGAACGCATGAAAGAAACGGTCGGTGAGGAGGAAACCTCCAGGCGTTTCATCGCCATCACCGATCCCGGGTCGAATATGCAGAAGGTGGCCGAGCGCGACAAATTCCGGAGCATCTTCTTCGGACTCTCCAGCATCGGCGGACGCTATTCGGCATTGTCGAACTTTGGCATGGTGCCTGCCGCCATCATGGGCGTGGATCTTCCCAAATTCCTCAACGCAACGCAAGAAATGGTACATGCTTGCGGACCCACGGTTCCGGTGGAACAGAATTCCGGAGTGGTGCTGGGCATCGTGTTGGGTGTTGCCGGAAAGCACGGCCGCGACAAGATCACCATCATCCCGTCGCCCGGTATCGCGGACCTGGGGGCCTGGTTGGAGCAGTTGCTGGCGGAATCCACCGGCAAAAACGGCAAGGGACTAATTCCCGTGGATCGCGAGCGCCTGGGTGCGCCTGAGGTATACGGCAACGATCGTGTGTTCGCCTACCTTCGCCTGGAATCGGCTCCCGACGCCGCCCAGGATGCAGCCATCAACGCACTGGAACAAGCTGGACACCCGGTGGTCCGCATCGCCGTGGACGGCATTTACAGTCTGGGCGAAGAGTTCTTCCGCTGGGAAATTGCCACCGCGACGGCGGGCTCCGTTCTAGGCATCAATGCCTTCAACCAGCCCGACGTGGAAGCCAGCAAGATCGCCACCAAGAAAATCACTTCCGAATACGAAGCAACCGGCGCTCTGCCTGAGGAGAGCCCAATCCTTACCGATAGCGGTGTGCAGCTCTTCACCGACCCCGCAAATGCTTCCGCGTTGAAGACCGCGGCGGGCGATGACCAAACTCTTACCGGCTACCTGAAGGCCCATCTCAACCGGTTGGGCGCGGGCGATTACTTCGCCCTTCTCGGCTACATCGAAATGAATGCCGCGCATGAGCAGTCCTTGCAAGCCATGCGTCATGCCGTCCGCGATACCAAGCGCGTGGCCACCTGCCTGGGCTTCGGCCCCCGCTTCCTGCATTCCACCGGACAGGCTTACAAAGGTGGACCAAACAGCGGAGTGTTTCTGCAGATCACCTGCGACGATGCGAGCGATCTGCCGGTTCCCGGGCAAACCTTCACCTTCGGCGTTGTGAAGTCCGCCCAAGCCCGAGGCGATTTTGAAGTGCTATCGGAGCGGGGCCGCCGTGCCTTGCGCGTCCACATCGGCCCCGGCATTGCGGCGGGACTCAGCACGTTAGCGGCAGCAATCGAAACGGCGCTCGCCTAAAGGCCTGTCATGAATCACTGCCTCACGGTGGTGGCTCGGAACGCGTGACCGAGCCACCACCGTGAGGCCGTGGTCCCGAAAACGAATTCATCTCAAGGAGCAACTTGCAATGCAAATAGGAATGATCGGCCTGGGCCGAATGGGTGCGAACATGGTCCGCCGTCTTTTGCATGGTGGACATGAATGCGTCGTGTTCGATACGAACGCGGCAAGTGTGGACGCCTTAGTGAAAGAAGGAGCCCTGGGCGCAGCGTCTTTGGAAGACATGCTCGGCAAGCTGAACGGACAGCGCGCCGTATGGATGATGGTCCCGGCCGCGGCGGTCGACCACATGATCGGCTTGATCTCCGTGCTGATGAAGCCGGGCGATATCCTGATCGACGGTGGAAACTCCTATTACATCGACGACATTCGCCGCGCAAAGGAATTAGCCACCCTCGGCATTCACTATGTAGACGTCGGCACCAGCGGCGGCATCTGGGGAATGGAACGAGGCTACTGCCAGATGATCGGCGGCGACGTCGAAACAGTCCAACACCTGGACCCGATCTTCAAGACTCTGGCTCCTGGCCGCGGCGACATCCCGCGTACTCCAGGGCGCGAAAAGGTGGGCGGAACGGCGGAAGAGGGCTATCTGCACTGCGGCCCGTCAGGCGGCGGCCACTTCGTGAAGATGGTGCACAACGGTATTGAATACGGCCTCATGGCGGCCTACGGCGAAGGGATGAACATCCTGAAGAAAGCGAACGCCGGGAAAACCAGCCGTACCGTGGATGCCGAAACCACACCCCTTCGCAATCCCGAGCACTATCAGTACGACTTCAACTTACCCGACATTACCGAAGTATGGCGGCGCGGCAGTGTAGTGGCATCCTGGTTGCTCGATCTCACGGCGATCGCGCTGCTGGAATCGCCGAACCTCGAAAACTTTTCCGGACGCGTCTCCGATTCCGGCGAAGGACGTTGGACCATCACGGCGGCGATCGATGAATCGGCGCCGGTGCCCGTGTTGAGCGCTGCTCTATATCAACGATTCAGTTCGCGCGGCGAGGACGATTTCGCGGAAAAACTGCTCTCGGCCATGCGCTTCCAGTTCGGCGGTCACGTGGAGCGCGCCGCCGGCGGCTAGATGAGCGGCCGTGAACTGTACACCTTATCCGGCCCGAACGAACTCTTCCGCCGCGGCGCCGAAGAGTTCGTTCGGATTGCGCAAGATTCGGTCGAAGATCGAGGCGTGTTCAACGTTGTTCTGTCCGGCGGCTCCACGCCGCAGGGCCTGTTCTCCCTGCTAGCCTCCGATGAGACTCTCCGCCCGCAAGTGCAGTGGAAGAAGACACATTTTTTCTGGGGCGATGAACGGCACGCCCCGCCCGACGATCCCGACAGCAATTTCCACATGGCGAACGAAGCCCTGCTATCGAAGCTGTCAATCGATCCCAAGCGCATCTGGCGCATCAAAGGCGAACTCGAAAATACCGAGGCTGCCGCCGAAGAGTACGAACACACGTTGATCGGCCATTTCCATCTGGCCGAAGGGCAACTCCCGCGCTTTGATCTGGTCCTGCTGGGCATGGGCCCCGATGGTCATACAGCTTCGCTTTTCCCAGGCACAAAAGCGCTCCATGCGCAGGAACATCTGGTGGTGTCCAATTGGGTCGGCAAGTTGGATACGGACCGCATCACCCTGACGCCTCGGGTGTTGAACAATGCCGCCGCCGTAGTCTTCCTGGTGAGCGGCGGCGATAAGGCGCAGGCGCTAAAGAGCGTTCTGGAAGGTTCTTTTGAACCGGAACAATTGCCGGCGCAATTGATTCGCCCGGTGGATGGACGATTGCTGTGGCTCGCCGACCAACAGGCGGCCCGGCTACTGAAGACTTAACAGCAGCGTCCGCGCGATGGCCGCCTGGCGAACATCGAATCCGCGGTTGAGTTTCAGTGCTTTCTCCAGCAGTTGCTTCGCTGCGGCCGGCTCCGCGCGCGCATTCGCGATCATGCCCGCGTGATAGTAAAACATCGCCTCCGGCGTACCCAGTTTCATGGCCTGTTCAGACGCCTTCCAGGCTTCGTCATAAAGCTTGTTCTTGAACAGCGCCCAGGCATAAGCGTCGTGCGTAAACACATCCTGGCGAACCTGCAAATCGGCCTCCGCCAGTTCCAGCGATTTCGCCGCATTGCGATCCTGGTTCGCGTAGATCAGCGCCAGCGTCCGGTTGGCTTTTTGATTTGCCGCCTCTTCCAACTTCGCCACCAGATCCACCATCTCCGCCTGTTGCCGGGCTTCCGTCTTCTTCCCGGCATCGAGGTAGAGATCGTGCAGCGCCCCGGCATACTGCACCATCGGCGTGATGGACTGCGCCCGTTTGTAACCCGCGATGGCTTGCGGAATGTTTCCACGCGCGGCCTGCGCACCAGCAAGAGCCGCATGCGCGGCATGCGACGAAGGGAACAGTTCAACCGCTTCGCTATATGCCCGCTCGGCCTCCGCCCAACGCCCCGTCTTGAAATACATGTTTCCCAATTCCACCAGGCACCACGACTTGTTCTCCGGATACCGCGCACCCGCTTTCACCGCATCCGTCATCATGGCAACGCCGCCGTCCACATCGCCGTTGATAAACCGGAAGTAGGCCATGCGGTTGTAGCTAAACAAATTCGGCCGGAGCGAAAGCATCTTCTCGAACGCCACCCGCGCCGGTTCGTACTGGCCGGATTCCATCAGCGCATCACCCAGCGAACCCCACGTCCGCGGATCGCCCGGCGCCGCTCGGGTCATCTCGCCGGCATTCTCAATCACCTTGGCGAAGTGATGCCGGTTGAGTTCAATCAGATTGCGAAGACGCAAAGCTTCGTAATCTTTTTTGGCCACCAGTATTCTGTCGATAATTTTCGAGGCCCGGTCCAGATAACTGAAATCGGTGGTTTCGCGAGTCTTCTGAATGTAAGCGCCGGCCAGCAGCGTTTGATTGGCGGTGTTCGCCGGATCGCCCGCGACCCACTCCTCGTAAAGCGCAATACGGTCGTCGGTCGTAACAGGCTTGCCGTTGAACCCAGGCACTTCCGCGAACAGGGGCAGACAAAGAACGGCTAGAAGAAAACGCATAGGAAGGAGGCGGTCCCGCGGACCGCGCCGGACGCCCCCGTCCGGCTTTTTCAACGGCAACTAATTCTGATGGCGTACAGAAGGCGAGGGCGCCCGCCCCACCAGAGCCACAATCTATTGCAACGACGGGAAGCCGAGGTTCCCCGCATCTCCCGGCCGCGTATGTGGCTCAGCCAGGAACGGGAACGTCTTCGGCAGCGGTTTGTCGTTTCCGCTTGTACTCAGATCCGAAAGCGTGGAATCTGGACGAATAAAGTCCGTACCCTGCAGAACCGCAAAGAACCGCCGGTCGTCGGCATTCAGGGCCCCAGGACGGGCCGGACCGCTACCGGGAACCTTTAACGCAGCCGGCAGATTCACATCCGCCAATTGCCGCAGTACCCGCAA
>JANXXV010000650.1 GCA_025350445.1 Bryobacteraceae bacterium
CCTAAAAACGGCAGTTCACCTTGTGATTTTGCCGTACTCCCAGCTTTTCGATACCGCTCCCTGACGGTCACGGTTCAGTAAAATCAGTACGTTACCGAGCCGCGCGCGTCAGGGAGCGGTAACGAAAAGCAACTGCTCCGCACCTCACCAATCTGGTGACAACTGCTTTTCTCGCATCGGCTTGATACGCAAGACGTTGACCGAATTGCCGCCAGTCAACTGCCGTTTTTAGGATCAAGAGTCCTCCAACGCACCCGGTGATCCCGGCGTCCGTGTTGGCCGGCTACGCGAAATCCCCGCTGGACAGAAAGCTCGGCCTTCGCCCCGATTCCGTAGTTGCCCTCATTGACCCGCCGGACGGATTCGCGGAGCTGCTGTTGTCGCTCGCGCCGGGTGTGCGGCTGGAAGACCGGCCGAAGCCGAATTGCAATCTCTTGTTCTGGTTCGTGCGATCCGCCTTCGAACTGCACGCCAATATCGATCTGATGGCTGCATTTACCGGGAAGGGTTCCATGTGGATGCTATGGCCCAAGCGAACGTCGGGCGTCGATTCCGACCTCTCCCCGGAACGCCTCCGCATAGCCGCGATGGCGTTGGGACTGGTGGATTATAAAATATGCTCCGTAGACAAGACGTGGTCCGGCCTGTTGTTCAAACGCAGGAAAGTATAACGGGCCGTCCAACTCTGCCGTTCGCTCAATCGGGCGCTCCAGGACGGCGGACCCCTGGTCCGCGCCGAGGCCCCTGCCTCGGCTTCCCGGATCACAAGTGCCAGCCAGGCAATTCGCTGCGGACCCGGTGCACCGGCGTGCCCGGCCAATTTGCGGACGCTACATTAGAGCCAACAGTTAGCCAAAAGCACCCGGCCTCATACGTTACGAGAAATAAATCACGCCAACAGTCCCGCCGCCACCTTCGCCGTCCCGCTCTGAATGGTCACCGTATCCTCCACCTTCTGCGCATACCCGCCAGCCAGCGTCACCACCGCGGGGATCTTCCGCTCCAACGCCGTCCGCAATACCAACTCATCCCTTAATCGCAGACCTTCCAGCGTCAGCATCAGTCCACCGAGTTGATCCTGATGAAACGGATCGGCGCCGGCCACATACATCAACAAGTCCGGCCGGAACTTCTCGACGGCAGGCAGATAACCCTCCGTCAGCCGCTCCAGATATTCTTCATCCCGCACACCGTCTTCCAGATCGATGTCCAGGCTCGACGGCGGTTTCAGTTCCGGATAGTTATTGAATTGATGAATCGATAACGTGAACACCGTCGGATCGTTCGCAAAAATGGCTGCCGTTCCATTGCCGTGGTGCACGTCGCAATCTACCACCATCGCCTTCTCAATCAGTTTGTCTTTCTGCAGCCGGCGGATTGCCACCGCCACATCATGAATCGCGCAGAACCCCTCGCCGTGGCCGGGATAGGCGTGATGAAATCCACCGCCAACATTGAACCCTATGCGGTCGCGAAGGGCCAGGCGCGCGGCCAGCGTAGTGCCGCCCGCCGCCAGCCAAAATGCTTCCTGCATGGATTGGGAATAGGGAATCTCAAGATGCAATAATTCTTCCAGGGTAAGCGCGCCGGTCCGCAGCCGCTTCACCCAATCCGCCGTGTGCACCAGAATCAAATCGTCGTCGGTGGCGGGTTCGGGCTCGACGAAGTCACCCGCGCTTGCGAACCCGTCAGCCAGCAAGCGCTCGCGGATCAGGCGGAACTTCTTCGATGGGAAAACATGCGGACCCAGATTTAGGTCGTAACCGCCGTGATAAACAAGTTTGAAAGGAAGCACGTCACTCCTCCGATTGCAGCGCGGTCACCAGCGCCACCGTATAAATGTCGTCCGCCGAACAGCCGCGCGATAAATCGTTGGCGGGCTTGGCAAGGCCTTGCAGGATGGGACCGATAGCGACTCCACCGCCGAGCCGCTCCACCAACTTCACCGCGATGTTGCCCGAGGCAAGGTCGGGAAAAATCAGCGTATTCGCCCGGCCGGCCACCGTTGATCCCGGCGCCTTCGAGGCCCCGATCGAGGCCACGAGCGCGGCGTCGCCCTGCAGTTCGCCATCCACGTTCAGATCCGGCGCTCGCTCGCGCAATATGCGCAAAGCTTCCAGCACCTTATCCACGCTCTTTCCGCTGCCGCTGCCTTTGGTGGAAAACGACAAAAGCGCCACCGACGGCTCCACTCCGATGATCTTGCGGGTGCTGTGCGCGGCTGCAATCGCAATATCGGCTAGCTCCGCCGCGGTTGGATCGACTACGATGGCGCAGTCCGCGAACGCCAGCAATCCGCCGTGTCCGTAAGCGCGTTCCCTCACTGCGGAGATGAATACGCTCGATACGATCTTCACATCCGGACGCGTCCCAATGCAATGCAGGGTCGCGCGAACCGTTTCGGCCGTGGTGTTCACCGCGCCTCCAACAAATCCGTCGGCATCGCCGGCCGCCACCATCAGCGCCGCGTGATACAGCGGGCGCTTTGCAATTTCCGCCG
>JANXXV010000681.1 GCA_025350445.1 Bryobacteraceae bacterium
GCATTCGCATTCACGGCTACAATCGGACCGTGATCCGTCACCAGCCCAGAACCGGCAAATATGTGACGCAGGAACCGCTGAATGTCCAGTTCCGTGATACGTTCGTTGGCGCGCAAGTGCTCGCCAATCCTATCGAAGGCAGCGCGCCGGTGCGCATCCATGCGCCGCCCTGCTTCGAGATGCGAAGCCAACTGAGCGTCCGTCCATCGCGCTTCGAACAACTGGATCAGATTCGCGGAACTCACCACGCTGACGCCAAAGCCGCGGATGAGTTCGACTGTGCCCGCGTCCACCATCGACACGTACGGCACCGCGCAGTTCGGTGAATATTGCATCGCCACCCGTTTCGCGTTGTGCAGCATCGTCTGAAGTTCAGCGGCGTGTTCGGTCCAGCGTGAATAGACCCGCATCTTGCCGGGAAGCGCTGCCAGCGAATGCGGTTCCACGCGGTGCAGCAGGCCCATTGGTTCGCCTTCGGCGGGAATGTAGTAATACCAACGCCGGGTGTACTGGCCTGCGGGATCTACGCCAAGCACGCGGTACGCAAGCAAATCCCGAACATGGTGATCGAAGAACAGCCAGCCATCCAAGCCCTCTTCCCGCAGTGCGGCTTGCATTTCTTTGAGTCTCATTTCGATAGCAGTGCCTTCTCGCTTGGGATCGGATTCACGCGCCAACGCACGTCGGTCTTCAAATTCGCGACTCCCGCTTTATCTTTATCATCCACCACGGTGAACTGCAAAACATCGTCCAACCAATCCTGGCTGGATCCATCGCGATGCTGCGTCGCCACGGTCACTGTATATTCCTGCCGGGTCAGCATGCACAGAAATTCAAACTCAATATCCAACACATCCCCGCGCTGGAAAGAACCCAGGTCAATGCCTTCAATCCGCGTGTTCGTTCCGAAGATCTCAATCCCCAGCCGGTTGCGGATCAGCATTCCCACAATCGGATTCTGTACATCGTGATCGAAGCGAGCCGCAATCCGCACCCGCACCGATTCCCCGCTGCGAAGCGTGTTCGTCACCGCGCCGTCGCTATTCAATACCTCGACCGCTGTGATTCGGCTTGACGCATCGCCGTGCCGGAAATCGCCAATCAGCGCCTCGGTCACCTGCGGTGCACCGTCTTTTTCGTGAACCAGCGCTACGTAACGATTCACCACGTCAGTCGGCTTCCCTTCGCACAGCACCTCACCCTTCGTCATTAGGATGGCGCGGTGGCACAATCGCTTCACCAGCCCAAGATCGTGGGATACGAAAAGAATTGTGACCTTACGTTCCTTCAACTCTTCCAGCTTCTGCAAACAGCGGTTGGCGAAGATCGCATCTCCCACCGCGAGTGCTTCATCCACAATCAGAATGTCGGGCTCCACATGGATGGCCGTCGCAAAGGCGAGACGCACATACATGCCGGTGGAGTATTCTTTGACCGGACGGTCGATAAAATCTCCGATGTCAGCGAACTTCTGAATCGATGGGAAGATCCGCTCGGTGTGTTTGCGCGAAAGGCCCATGATTTCGCTGTTCAGAAACACATTCTCGCGCCCGGAAAATTCGGGATTGAAACCGGCGCCCAGTTCCAGCAGCGCGGCCACCCGGCCTTCAATGGAAACGCGTCCGCTGGTGGGCCGCAGGATGCCGCTCACCACTTGCAGCAATGTGCTTTTGCCGGATCCGTTCGGCCCTACGATGCCCAGAATCTCACCCGGTTCTACGGTGAAGCTGACGTTTTTCAACGCCCAGAAATTCGAGTGCAGCGGCGCTTTACGGAACGGCAGCAATTCGAAGAGCCGGTCGGAAGGGCGATTGTAGAGCCGGTACAGCTTCGATACGTTTTGAACGAGGACCACGATAGACCTTCCAACTATACCGCCCCGCTGCCCGCTTACGCCATTGAAATGCTCCGCCGCACTCCACCGTCAATCGGCGATGAATATCCTATCAAGCAGAACTGATCCAGCGCGAAAAGCACCACCGATTCCACGCCTTCCCCCTGCGCCATTCCAGCCTCTTTCACCCAAGCGGCGATCGGGTCGCTGATGCCTACCAGATGGCTCCGCTTGCTGGGCGAAAAGCCGAAGGCTTTTCCAAATTCCATTGACGAGCGCGACAGATCCAGATTCCGTGAATACGTGTACGTGAAGCTCTCCGTCTTCAAACAATCCAGCGCTGACGGCGTCCAATACGTACTGGGGAAATTGACCGCCCGATTGAACGGTGTTCCGTTTACATCCGGCGGATACAACACCTCAAAGCGGCAGTTCGAAATTGTGGCGCGCACAAAGCTCATGATCCCCGAAGTGAATTCGCCAATCAGCCTCGGCAACAGATCCGCTTCATCCGGATAAGCCGACGGCAGCACACTGCTGTTGGTAATCACATCGATCGCGCGGCCGAACTCGGTGAGAAACCGCTGCTTTGTATAAGCGTCATAAAACGGCAAGCCCGATCCGTCATCCGGGAAATACCACCACTGTACCTCGCCGAATTGCAGATAGGGTTGAACGCCCGCTTCCTGCATCACGGTTGCCATTTCCAGATGCACGTACTTCCAAAAGGCTGAGCTTGCGGGTGAGAAGTTTGTCTGAATCGCGGGTGTGTTCAATGTCACCGCGTTCCCGCTTGGATAGCGCTGAGCAATACCTGCGTCCGCCGAAGGATCGCCGTGTTGCAGTTCCGTACTGAAGGCCGCCACTGCGTCCATGCCATAGCCGTGTACCGCCGCAAAGAAGCTCCGCGTCCAGTCGCGAACGGCCCGGTTCAATTTTGTGCCGGCCGCTACATCGGTGTGCCATGCGCCATCGAATCCGTTCGCAAGCGCCGCGCCCGAACATACCGCGCTGAAACTGCCGGTGGCCGCCGCTGCCAAACTCACTTGGTTCCCGTCCCCGCCCATTCGCCGCGCATAAATCGTCAGCACATTGCTGGCCGCATGAGCCCAAATGGCCGTATACCCATTGTTCAACTGAAACTCAAATGCTTTAGCGACAGATTCCGCCGTATCGCCCACCAGGTTCAAATGCTGCAACACCGTTGGCGCAATCAACGGCTGATCCACTCGCCCAATTGAGAGCGTAGTGATAGAGCTTGCAACAGGCGCACCGGAAAACGTAACTGTCGCCGACGCGTAAACATTTCCAGCGCACACTAATTCATAAAACCAAAGCGCGCCAACGTAGTGATTCACCCTTCCCTCGAAACCCAGTGAGTGGATCATCCACGCAGTTCTCTCCGGCGCCAGTGCGATGCTATGGTCGGTGTCCCAGTCGGTGGCCAGTGTGAGCTTAGGTTGTGCCTCAAAAACGGGCAGCGTATCAGCCGGGATCGCCACCTCCAGAAAATCAAAATAGAAATACTTTCCATCCAGGCCGTTGTGGGTGATGGTGACGGTGTGATCGCCGGCGCCTAGCTTGCCCAGCGAAACACGGCAGAGCACGTCCTCCGCCGGAATCTTCATGTCGATCACTCGTGCGGTGGAAGTATCCACCACCACGCTGATCTCACACCCAAGGTCCACGTACCGCGACCCCAAAAACAGTTCATGCCCTTGCGGTACGTGATACGTGCAGGTCAGCGCCGCCCCGTGCGCTGTTGTATACCGGATCGTGCCGTCTGAAAAATTGAACGGCCGTTGCGGCGTCCACACTCCCGAATAGGTGATGGACTTCAGGTCATCATCGTTGATCCGGCGGCTTCCAGGGCCAGCAATTCTGTAGTTACGATTTGTTCCGGTAACAGTCCAACTCGTGATCGCCACTTCGAACTCACTTCGTTCAAACGCGGATTCCTGCATGGCCGCGGCATACGTCCATCGCATCCGCCGCACTGCACTGGGCGGCACCGTATGCAAGGTATTGTCGGCTGTCTCGCCGGCATTCGGCACAATGGCGCCTTGTAACCCGGCGAACGGAAGTGCAACACGCCACTTACTTGGCGAGGTACCGCCGCTCATCTTTTGCGAGGCAATGTTCCAAGACATCGTTCCGCTTCCCGAATTCAATGTGTAGATGCCGACCCGGTTTCCATTGACGCCACTGGTGCTGGCCGCCTCAGTCTGTCCTGGTCCGGCGTAGACCAGCCGGATTCCGGTGGTCCCAATCTTATGCGCTTGCATTCCAGTCGTCGAGGCATTTACCGCCGCAACCAACACATCGAGTGTTGTCGAGATGGTGTCGTCAAAGTACAACTGATGGCCAACGTGATCGGAAAGAAACGCCAAGCCGATGTAATCGTTCGCCGTCACAGTTCCGGTCAGATAGAACTCCGCCGCCGCACACTGGTAGCTTCCCTCTAAAGCCGTCGCGTAGTTCTTCAGCGGAACTTTATACAACCGCTCCACGCCGCTGCTGGATGCCCATATACGCAAGCTCGGCCAGTCCACGGTCGCGAATAGATCGGAATCCATCCCGATGCAGTTCGTCCGCGTTTCGTCGTAAGTCAGCGTCAGTCCGGAAAGATCGCCGTCCGGCAGATTTCGAAATGCCGGATGTTCGAACACATTGTCGCGGTTCCATTCCACCACAGTCCAATCGAACTGTTGCCGCCAGGCGCCGGACACATTGAATCCGCTCGCACTCGCGCCGCTCAGTGCGGCAATCGCGGAGGGCCGCTCAAAGTAACACTGCAAATCCCGGTCCGGCCGCAGCTTTTGAAGTACCTCGGTCGTGGGCATCTTTACAACCTCACCGTAACGGTCAAGTCGCTGCCGGGCGTGCTGTCGTTCGTCTGTCCAACCGAGACCACGTCAAGCCCAAGCTGCGCGCCCGCCGGCAGTGGCTTCAATCCAAAGCCGTCCACAATATTCGAGGTGGTCGTGCCCATCGTAATGGTCAGATTGCAATATGTCACCGAGTCCACCTTCAACCGCAGCACCACATCGGCCAGAGTTGGCGCACTTCCCACTTTTGCGAAGATATCTCGCACACTATGGCTACTATCAACAGTCACCGGCGGAACGGCATCGGCCTGAATGGCCAGGTATCCTTCGATCTGCAGCGACAACTGCCCTCCGGAAAGCGTTCGAATGCCCGCCTGCACCGTCGCCGTATACGAATTAAGCGTCATAGCGCTGTTCCCCCGCGAGTTTGTCACATACATTTCCGCGGCCGCGATTCGAGCGTCGGGAAGGGAAAGCGGATTGCTGTAGCTGCCGCTCGCGGGGCTTCCGAAGAAGTCTTTCACGAACGGCATCACGAATACTTTCCTTTGTAAGGAATAGACCAGCGTGCCAGCCGCGTGAGCCGCCGCCGTGCTGTCGTACCCGCCGCGTGTAACCACGCAATGTAGTCCGCCGCCGGTCACCGCTGTAACAACCATCACTTCACCGCCCGCTTGCAACAGGCTGCCGGCAACCGCCGTGCTGGCAACCGTAAGATCGAACGCCGTGGTAGTGGCATCCAGTGCGCCGCTAAGCGCCGTCAACGGCGGCCCGGCCAGTTCATCGAAGTAGTGAATCGTCAAGCTGGCCGCGGAGATGGTGCTGGTATTGGACAGATTTTCAAATCCGACGCCCGCCACTTCCACCATGCCTTGGCCCGATGAAGACAGTCCGAAGATTGGCAAACCCGCAACCTCTGCGTCGCCGCCGCCACTTCCCGCGCCGCCAATTTCGTAGCGGGTCAATGGAGACAACTCGTATGCGCTCTCCCGGTCATGAACGTTTGCCGCCCGGCCTGAAATCTGAATCGTGGCATGCTGCCGATTCGGCACCGCGAACACCACCGGACTGCTCTGCCCGAGTCCGCCGAATTGCCACCCGGCTTCGCTCACTACAAACAGGCTGGTGGAATCCGGCTCCACATCCCAATTCGTACTCAATATCAAAACCGTCGCCGTATTCGTCAGCGCCAGCCGTTCCTGCCCCAACCCCTTGCCATGAGTGATCCGCACAATCTTTCCCCGGAACTCGTTCGCCAACATCAGCAGCGTGGCGTTCCCAATCGAGTTGGCGCTGTGTACCGTTACCGCCGATTCCGGTTGCAACTCCATCCGCCAGTAAAAATTCGCATGGTGGAAATTTCGATCCACCGGCGCAGCCAGCGTCACCGCATTACCCGCATCGGTGAAGGTCGCCGCGATGCTCACGCTTGCGGCAATCCGCGGCAACTGCGTCGGATTGGTTCCGCGATAGACATGAAAGGCCGTGGTCGATGGCGAGAAGCTCAGCTCCCGCAAAGTAACAGCGCACGTGTTTGCGCCGGACGGCGTGGTAGCCCGAATCACGAACGACACCTGGCTCTCCGCTCCATTCGCGTCCACCGCACTTACGGCGTAATAGTAAGTGCTGCCTGCCAGCAGCGTACCCCCGGTAGCCGCAACGGTCGCCGCCAGGCTCAGCAGCGGAATCCCAGGACCGCCCACCACCGGCACGCCGGGACTTGAGAACGAGACTTCCACCGAAACGTTGTAACTTCCGTCCGAACTTTGCTGTTCCTGCTCGGCAACGCCAAACTGGCTGTCTCCATTCGCATCCACAGTCGTACCCACCAGCGGACGGGGCAATCCCAGGTCGTAACCAGGCTGCCGGCCGCCGCCGATCACACCAAGGTCGCCGTCGCCGGTGCCCACATACCAGACATCGTCGTGTAACTGAGCCGTGATCATCGAAGCCTGGTAGTTCAATCCCGGAGAGATACGGACCACACGAAACATTTGCCGGTCAAACCCTTCCTTCGCATAAGTGACCGTAATCAGATCTCCGGCCTTCAATCCGATGGCCCGGATTCCCGTCTCAAACTCGATGTAAGTGTTCCCGCGAATTGCTTTGTCCAGTTGTAGGCGGATGATGCGTCCAGCCTGGTTGAAATTCGGAAGCCCCAGCGCACTCAGGCTCGCGCTAACTTCCTGGCCCGCCGCAATCGAATCGTCGAAGTCCACCAGGGACAGGCTGTCTTGCTGATACTCGTTGAATTCATCCTGGAATTCGGTGGTGTACCGGTTCGGCGTGTCGGCCGTACTGCGCGAAAACAATCGCACGCTTGCCTCGCCGCTATCTTTCCGCATGATGTCGGAGAAAGCCGTCGTTCCGTCGCCGAATTCATATGCCGGCCATCCGGAATTCAAGGTGGCAACACTGTTCGATCCCGCCGGCTTGTCCGCGTGCTGCAAGCCGATCGCGTTCTCCGCGTTCAGTTGCAGCAGTCCATCCAGACCGTACGTGAGATACAGACCCGATCCGTTTCGCACGCCCCGAATCAAGTCGGCGGCGCTGCGGCGCTTGGACAGCACTAAATTGCACTGAAACCGGGAGACAGACTTTGGGTTGCCATATAGATCTTGCGTGGCGATAGATTCCGCGCAGTAAGCAGCCGTTCGCGCAAAGCTTGCAAGGTCGATTTCATCCAGATCCCATCCGCACCGCCGCAGCACGTCCAACAATACCCACGCGGAGTTGTTAGTGAACGTATCCGACACAAATGCACGGTTCGCATCGAAGGTGGAAAGTTTCATTCCTTCCAGCAGCACTTCGATCCTCGCCAGGCTCGACCCATCGCTCAACCGGTTGGGCAGCACCACCGACAACAGCGCCATGCTGCCGTATGGGTCCCCGGCAGCCACGCCCGTCGACTGCGCAAAGTCACCGTTGAAGTTGCCTGTCCGGTTTCCAAGGCTCACCACGTTGTACCAACCAGTGGCCGTCATGTTCTGTCCGGCCTGTCCAATGGGAATCTCCACGCTGTTGGCAATTACCTTCAGCACGTTATTAATCTCGCCCATCCCCAGCAGCACTTCCATGTGAGTCAAATTGCCGTCGTTGCGCGCAAACACCACCGGCGGCCTGTACCACGCGGTGCCGTATACTATCGGTACGAAATCGTTATACTTCGCCTCATTTTCCACGGCGCTACTGAGATGTTGCGATTTCTCGCCGTAAGTCTTCACCAGAATGCTCGACGGCACAAACTCGATTCCCCCGAACCGCCGCGTAACCCTGCTCAAGGCGTCGGTCGAGAACATCCCCCGTTCCTCGCATTGCGTGCGCGTATAGTCGCAGGACGTGAAAGGCGCGGAACCATTCATGGTCCCCACTCCATCGCTCACATCCGGAGAATAGCCACAACGGAAAAACGCCGAATACTGTGCCTTGTTCGCCCCATGAACGCCTTCGTTCCGCTGCGCCGGATTCGACGGGAACACCCACGGACAGCGCCGCTGAATCCGCACCTCGGGAAGCAGCGTGCGCTGAAGACTCAACCGGCTCACGAACGTTAACCGCATCGTCGATTCGCTGATCTCATCCGGCGGATTGCTCAACCCCCGAAACACCACACGCTGGTCTGACGTTGCCAATCCGGTCTTCAGATCCACGAATAAAAACGATACCTTGACCTTCGCGCCCTTCATCCCCGTCTCTCGTTCCACTTGCGAAAAGTAGGAGTCGGCGTTCGCCAAAGTGATGGATACCTTCGACAGTCCGTCCACACCATCGCCCGACATGGATCGAATGTCGAACAGGTTGTGGCGCAACACCCGCGCCCGGTACGTGTTGCCGTCGATCTGCACCTGGTGAGTGCTCCATCGCTCCACCGAGCCGTTCGAGAGCTGGCATTCGAATAACAATACCGGGGTATCCGGCACTTCGCGCTGTTTGATCTCGTAGATACTGGTCATCTCAACTCCCTGCCTTACTTAACAACTGAATTTGCACCCCGTAGTCGTTCGGCCCCGCGGCGACAGGCGCCATGGAGTCGTCGCGGAATCGCGTCGCCCGATACACCCCACCCTGGCTCCCGGTCTTTTTGTAAACCGACGGTTGCGGCTGTGCCTCGGATTGGAATCCAAACACCTCAACCGTCGCGCCCGCCGGAATCGCTAATTCGAATTCGATCGCTTCCGCCGTTCCATCCACATAACCGAAACTTTGCACCCGCCGCCAAGCAGGCCCGGTGCTCTCCGTCCTCGAATCCGAGCCATCGGCGGTCCTGCGCGTAAGTGTCACCGGACTCGCGGCGCTGCTCCGTACATATACGCTGAATGAATACCCGAACCAGCCGGCCGCTTCCACCGTCTGCGAGATCTTCTGGCTGACCGCCGCGCTATTGGTGAGGCTTGTCGCGCGCGCCGTACCCAGAGGATCGGTGACGCCCGCCGTAAGCTGTACCAGCCCGTCCTTTAACCACACCGTCGAGTCAAGCGCTTCGCTGAACCGCAACAAATTGTCAGTCGGATCCAGGAACACAAACGTCCGCAGACGCCCTTCCGCCGCGAGAAACAGTGTCTTAAGCGCGTTCCATTCCGCCTGTGTCAACCCGGCGTAATTTAGTTGCCACTCCACTTGCGCTGCCGCCACATCCGCCAGTTTCACCGTGCGGCTATCCAGGCAATCGTTCACAATGGTTCGTTTCAGCAGTGTCTTTCGCAATGGATACTGCGCCACAGTGCCGGTAGGGAGTTGAGGATAATAGAGCATGTTAGGCCTCGTTATTCCGAATTACCAGAGACATTTGTCCCCGCGCTTCTTCCTGGTATTCCAAGGTCAGCGGATCGCTTGCAAAGCTACAGTTCGCATACTCGGCTCCGTCCCACGGATCGACGAATGAAAAACTTCCGTACCGTCCCTGCTTTGCTTCATGAAAGTCCTGCACCTGGCGCATCTCTTGCTCGGTAAGCAGGTTCAGCCGGATAGCCCAGTACTGCACCGGCGCGGCGAAGTCGCGGAACCGCTGCTCAGTGCCGTCCAGGAATCGGGTCACCCGCGTAACGCACTTCAGGTTCTTGCCGGCGGGATACTGCAACACCGCGCCTGTTTTGAGAGTGGGAAATTCATTCATGGCTATAGGTCCGCCACCACGTCGTTAATGGAGTGCGAATGTAACATCGCCTCCTTCACGGCACTCGCTATATCGACGCTGTGGTCCATGAACCAACGTGTATCCGCGGTGGTCGACTGCGGCACGTCTTGTGCCGCTGCTTGCGGCGAATCGTTCGGCCGCGCCTGTCCACTCTGCGAGTGATTGACTGGTATAAACTGTCCCCGGCGAGTTACGCCCGCTTCCACGGAGACAGACTGTGGCAGGTCGAATCGATAGAGTGGCACAGGCGCCGCGGGCTTCCCTACTCCAAACAACCCGGCGATTCCGGTAACAATTGAGCCCAGCGCCGAACCGCCCAGAAAATGGGAGAGGAGCTTCACGATCCCGCCCGATCCATTGCCGGCAGTGCTCCTCGTCGCGCCATGGCTGACTGAACCCGCCCTGGTGTGCACTGGAACGGGATTGGATGCCGGCGTCATCGAACGCTGAAGTTGGTCCACCTGCGCCGCAAGCCGGCCCAGGTCGCTCGCGCCCCTGGCCACCGCGCCAGGCGCCGCCGGTATCACAGGCGCGGCTTTCAAGAGTCGCGCGCTAGTAGTAACTTCGGGGTGTATGGCCTTGCCCTGCGTCAGTCGCGGAGGTGCGGCCCCGGCGGCCGGCGCTGCTTTCGGCGTCCGGCTGAGATTCAACACCTCCGCCAATAACCTCGTGAAGCTGCCTCGGCCGCCGCCCGTTCCACCATTGCCGTGCGTCGCCGCCAGTAATTTGTCTAATTCAGATCTCGCCATTCGCTCTCTCCTCTACCAGTTCTTTCTCCAGAACAAAAAACGCATCCACTGTTCGCGCGGGCAGCAACTGCGGATCTTCATTGCCGAATAGCTTCCACGCATAGAACTGTTCCAACAGCGAAGCGCTGTCGCCGGTAATGTACGACTTCGGGCACGTCGATGTGGCCGTTCGCCCTCGCGTCCAAACCGGCGCCAGCCCTGCTGCCTCGCCGCCGCCCGGCAACCAGCCACATCGCCGCTTCTTTTCCAGCCCGTTCTTTCTGCATGTGTCGCACCCCCAGCCGGCCTGGTTGGAGTACTGAAAGTGGAAGGCGACAATTAGTTTTTTCGTTCTTCGTCCGAAAGCCCGCATTCGGCTTTGATCGCGTCCAGAA
>JANXXV010000751.1 GCA_025350445.1 Bryobacteraceae bacterium
GACGCTGCGGTGACAATCGAATGAAACCTCTTGATTTGGCACGACTAGACCTAACACGGCGGCACTTCTTCAGCCGCGCCAGTACAGGCATCGGCGTGGCCGCTTTATCAAGCCTGCTGCAACAGGACCTGGGAGCAAGCGAGGGCGCTCTGCCTGGCATCCCTCATTTCGCGCCCAAAGCCAAGCGCGTCATCTATCTTTTTCAATCGGGCGCTCCCTCGCAAATGGAGCTCTTCGATCACAAGCCCAAGCTCAAGCAGTACCGCTCCAGCGAGCTGCCCGACTCTATCCGGCAGGGGCAGCGCCTGACCGGGATGACCTCCACGCAGAGCAGCTTCCCGGTAGCCCCATCGATGTTTGAGTTCGCCCAGCACGGCAATTCGGGCGCGTGGGTCAGCCAGTTGATGCCGCACACCGCGAAGATGGCGGACCAACTCTGCTTCGTGAAATCGATGCACACCGAGGCCATCAATCACGATCCCGCGATTACGTTCTTCCAGACCGGATTCCAGATTGCCGGCCGCCCTAGCATTGGCGCGTGGCTCTCCTACGGGCTCGGTAGTGAGAATAAGGATCTGCCCGGTTTCGTGGTGATGGTCTCGCAGGGGAGCGGCAATGCGGCGGATCAGCCGCTTTACGATCGTCTCTGGGGAAGCGGATTTCTGCCGTCGAAGTATCAAGGTGTGAAGTTCCGTTCCGTTGGCGACCCGGTGCTGTTTCTCTCCGATCCGCCGGGCATGGCCAAATCGAGCAGAGCCAGATTCATTAACGATTTGGGCAAACTGAACCAACTGGAATACGAAGAATTCGGCGATCCGGAAACCACCGCGCGTATCGCGCAGTACGAAATGGCGTACCGGATGCAGACTTCGGTTCCGGAACTGACAGACATTTCAAAAGAGCCGGCCCACACTTTCGAGCTTTATGGACCCGACTCGCGCAAGCCCGGAACCTACGCTGCAAACTGTCTGCTGGCGAGACGTCTCTCGGAACGGGGAGTCCGATTCATCCAGCTCTTCCATCGAGGCTGGGATCAGCACAACCATCTGCCGAAGCAGATCGTTGGCCAATGTAAGGATACCGACCAAGCCTCGGCGGCCTTAGTGCAAGACCTGAAGGAGCGCGGCTTGCTGGACGAAACGTTGGTGGTTTGGGGCGGGGAATTCGGCCGCACTGTTTACTGCCAAGGCAAGCTGACTGCTGACGATTACGGCCGCGATCATCACCCCAGATGCTTCACTATCTGGATGGCCGGCGGCGGCATCAAGCCGGGAATTACCTACGGCGCCACGGACGATTACTGCTATAACATCACCGAGAACCCGGTGGACGTTCATGATCTTCAGGCTACGATTCTGCACTGCCTGGGCATTGATCATACGAAATTGACGTTCAAGTTCCAGGGCCGCCACTTTCGGCTGACGGATGTACATGGCAAGGTAGTGAAGGGTTTGCTGGCTTAAGCTGGCTGTTCACTTAGAGCAGACGATAACAGATTTTATCGTCTATCAAACGGGCGACTCGATCCAATCAACAGAAGACACGTCTTGTCTTGGACCGAAATTGGCGAAAAACAAATTAAGGTATGACTTGGTAAACTACCTCAATGCCAATCCAAGAACGGCTGGCGAGAATTTTTTCTAATCCCGAAGCGTACAGGGAAGCGCTCAAGCAACTTCGAGCAGAGCCTGACATCGCAAATCTCGGACTAGGACCCCAGCATACCGCCCATTCTCTCGATCAGATCGTCTCCCTGAAATGGCCGAAGCAGCTTGACGAGGATCAGTACAAGTATCAACACGTCGAATATTTGCTTGATCAGGCCGCCGACCTTCTCGATCGCGGTTTCAAAGATCGTTCCCAATGGGAAGAACTTTACGAGAAATGGCTTCGGAACGTCCTTGAGGTTTACGAACTTCTTGCCATTGATGACGTACAGCGGCGGGAGGAGCAATTCGGAATCTTTGAAGTCCCGTCGGCATTGGCTTCTGGAGAGGAGGCTGCTAATGCTGAGTCGACCAAGCGGTTCAAGATGGCGAACGACAAATTTTCCAATATTGCTGAAGTACAACTAAAGAAAGACCAAAGAGAATGGCTGGCAGAGAGGCGAACACTATTGGGAATCATCGGTGCGTTTCCTCACCTTACCAACGAGCTTGGTCCCTACCAAGGAGTACTAAGGGCCCAGATCCAGACTCTAGTAGATGACGCAGCTAAAGGTATTGCGGTACGCGAGATCGAGATAGAGCACACTTCATTTGAAGCGCAAGGCTGTTTAGCTAACGCTTCCATGGTAGCCGGCGAGAAGAGAGCAGATGGACTCAAGCGCAAGGCGGAGTTCGAAAAGGAAAATGTCATCCTTCAGAAGGAACGCCGATCCGTCACGCGAAATGTGGTTGCAGCCAAGCAGCTGGCAAGCAGCCTCGATGGAGGGGCCCTCAATTTCGCCGCGCGCATGGAGCCAATTCAGACGCGCTATGAAAACGACTTTCGGGAAGCACTCGCCAGAATTCAGGTTGCCGCCAAAGGCCTCAAGCTCCTGTATGGGTACCCAGAGCCCACCCCTGATCCTTCTGGGGCGCGTTTTTTTGACGAATGTTTGATTTGGGTACGCGAAGCTATCAGTTTTCTTGTCAGGGTTCACAGGCTGGACCAGTCATACGTATTGGCCTTCTCACTTAAACGTCTGTGCGACGCGGACTGGGCTAGGGATCGCGACGCTGGAGTGCTCAAATTCGCCCTTCGAGATGAACATTTCCCTAAGCGATGGAAGCAGCGTCTGGTGCGCCTTCGGGGATTTAACGCTTTCGTTTCTGGCGATGCGGCGAAGGGCACATGGCCGATAGTTGTAACGCCTCCAAGATCAAGCTTCTGTCTCCATGCGGATGGCACAAAGGCAGACCTGGATCAACGTCGGGCTTCCCCTTGCCTTGCAGGGCGTGTTAGCGGTCGAGACGCTATCCAACAAGCGGATATTCTTGGAACGATCGAATTCTTCCACCTCAGCCCATTCGAGGATTGGGAGGTTCAGATACCCCCTAAATCAATTGAGGGCATTGAGTCTAGCAAGATCGAAGACATCCACCTCGATCTTCATTTGACTGCCCGGGTTCTTCCGTAGTGACGATAGGAGAATCCGTCATGGCAGATGTAAATACACCAGCGAACCCTGGCTCGCCCGGAGACAAAACGAAGCTTCCAGCTGGACCGGAAAAAACGCACGGTGCACCGCCGGTAGAGCACAGAGTGAAGCCCCCTGGCGGACGCGGGCCGAGTCCTGATCGGTCAAACAAAGATAATTTCGGTTCTACGGACAGAAACCGAGGATCAGCAGGCCAAGCCCTGAAGGGTCCCATCGACCGGACATGGGAGGAGCGCAACAACGTCAATGCTGAAACGAGCCAAAAGGCGAATGCCCCGTCACCAGGCACAACTGAAAGTGGAAAAGTTGGCAACAATGCCCGATTGACTGGCAAACCAAGTCAGACGCAACGTTGCCAACCAGACATGAGCGGCGTGGGAAGCGCTGCGGCTAAGGGCGCAGCTGGGGTTTCGATGAAGAAGATTGGGCAGAAGTTCGGAATTCCGGATAAAGTTTTGGATAAGGTGATACCGGTCGTCTTAGCGGGCCCTGTTGGAACGAGCGTCGGCAAGTTCGGTGACGCGATCGAGAGACAGATTCGCTGCATTGAGCCCGGCCCTGGCGATGCGAGGTGGCAAGAGACGGGCGGAATTCGCGGCAGATGGTGACTTCCGACAATCCGGCGTTACGTCAACCTCAACTCATGTCCAGACCGTGAATTGCCCGGTCACGTCCGAAAAGCAGCATAGCCGTCGTATTCACCTCGTTTATGAAGTCCCTAACCGCGAACCGGTTCGAACAATGCCCAACGGCCACCCACGCGCTTAACTAAACGGTGCTGCCGCTAAGCGCGCAGCTTCTTAGCCAGCCCAATGTCTCCGTGCACATCAGTCAGCCGGAAATCCCGCCCTTGAAATCCATACGTCAGCCGCATATGGTCAAGCCCCAGCAGATGGAGCATCGACGCATGCAGATCGTGCACATGAACCGGCTCGCTCACGGCGCGAAGCCCGATCTCATCCGTCGCGCCGATCACCTTGCCGCCCTTCACGCCGCCGCCCGCCATCCAGATTGAAAAGCCGTAAGGGTTATGATCGCGGCCATCGGCCCCGCCACCCATATTCATGTTTCCATCCGACACCGGAGTGCGGCCAAACTCGCCACCCCACACCACCAGCGTGCTGTCCAATAACCCTCGCGACTTCAAATCGGTAAGCAGCGCCGCAATCGGCCTATCGGTCTTTGCTGCCATCGCAACGTGATTCTTGTCGCATTCCTTGTGTCCGTCCCAATCGCCTTCGCCGCCCGTGCCGCCTGACCAGATCTGCACAAACCGCACTCCGCGCTCCACCAGCCGCCGCGCCATCAGGCACTTGCCACCGAAGCTCGAAGTTGCCGCATCGCCCATCCCGTAAAGCTTTCGCGTGGCTTCCGTCTCTTTCGAAAGATCCGCCAATTCCGGAGCCGCAATCTGCATCCGGAACGCCAGCTCATACGATGCAAGCCGCGCCTCTAACGCCGAATCGCCGGCACTCTTTTCAATGTGCCGCCCGTTGAACCAATTCAGCGTATCCAGCATGTCCCGCTGTTCGTGCCGCGACATGCCCGCGGGCGCCTTCAGATTCAAGATCGGCGTAGGGCCATCGCGCAGCGAAGTCCCCTGGTAGGCAGCGGGGAGAAACCCGGAGTTATACACGGCCGGTCCGCTCTTGATTCCGCCATCCAACATCACCACAAACGCAGGCAGGTTGTCGCACTCGCTGCCAAGTCCATACACCGTCCACGATCCCACGCTCGGCCTGCCCAGCCGGGGCCAACCGTTGTTCATCCAGTTCAGCGCCGCGGTATGTGTGAAGCCATCGTGATTCATGGAACGGATCACCGCGATGTCGTCGATGCATCCGCCGACGTTCGGAAAAATATCCGAGACCTCAGTGCCCGATTGGCCGTACTTCTTGAATGTCCGCCGGCAGCCTAGTACGGTCTGCCGCTCAAACTTGGAAAACTGCAACTGCACGGTGCCGAAACTCGGCGGCACGTGCTTGCCGTCCAGTTGATTCAATACGGGCTTCGGATCGAACGTCTCCAGATGCGACGGCCCGCCGTGCATGAACAGGAAGATCACATTCTTCGCCGTCGCCGGAAAGTGCGGTTTCCTGGCAGCCAGGGGATTCGCCACCGTCGCCGCGGCGGCCAGAGCAGGGAAGCCAAGCGCCGACTGGAAAAGCTGCCTGCGTGAGAACTCAATTGACATAGACAAACTCACTCATGTTGAACAACAACAAACAGAGACGCCGTAGATTCTGATTGTTACGCGCAAGATATTCCTGCGCACGCGCCCGTTCCGCGGCTTCCGGAGGCCGCGCCAAAGCAATTAGCCAAGCGTCGCGAATCGGGTCGCCAGCCGCTTTGATCCGTTCCGCAAACAGCTCGGCCTGCCGCCCCATCCACTCGCTGTTCATCAAGGTCAAAGCCTGCGGTGCTACCGTGGAGGCCTCGCGCCGCGGACAACTCTCGCTGGTATCCGGCGCGTCAAACGTGTCCAGCATAGGCAACCGGAAAGACCGTTTCACAAACTGGTACACGCTGCGCCGGTCATGGTCCGTTGCATCGGAGGTAACCGGCCACATGGAAAGATCGCGCATGGCCTCGCGCTCATCGGCGGATAACGCCGCCACCACCGGTGCTCCGTACATCTTTGGGTTCAAAGCGCCGGACACAGCCAGAACGCTATCGCGAATCGCCTCCGCGTCCAACCGTTGCGGCTTGCGCTGGGATTTGTACACATCCGAATTCATAATCGTGCGATGCAGATTCTTGATGCTCCACGCATGGTCCATGAAATCCACCGCCAGCCAATCCAGCAGCGGTTGATTTGTCGGCTGGTCGCCCTGACGCCCGAAATCATTGGGTGTTCCCACAATGCCTCGGCCGAAATGTCCCTGCCAGATGCGGTTCACCATCACCCGTGCTGTCAGCGGATGCTCGCGCGACGCCAGCCATTCCGCCAATGCTTTGCGCCGCCGTGGAACAAACCACTGCGTATCCGGCTCCACAATCGCAGGTCCCGGTCCAAACACTGCCGGCACCCCCGGCTTCACCTTTTCGCCTTTCTGCATGGAGTCGCCGCGCGGCAGAACGTAAGTATCAGCCACCCGCTCCGAGTGCACCAACAGGCTCGCTTTATCGAACATTACAGGCGCCTTCACATAAGCTTCGCCCAGTTGACGCAGCACCGTCTCCTTGCCGTCTTTGTCGTCCGGCTTCAACCGGTTGTATTTCTTCCGCAGCTCTTCCACGGCCCACTGTTTGGTCTCGTAGCGGGTGTATTCAAAGATGCGCATCTGGCTGACAATTGGTACTTCGCGATCTTCGCTTCCGGCAAACATTGCCGACAGCCGGAAGTAATCCCGCTGCGAAATCGGATCGAACTTATGATCGTGGCAGCGAGCGCATTGCAGCGAGAGCCCCAGAAACGCCGCACCCGTCACGTTCACATTCTCTGCCTGCCACTCCGCCCGGAACTGATCCCCGAAGAACGAATATTCAACCGGCATCGCGCCCAGTGTATACAACGCAGTGCCCATGCGCCGTTCCAGATTCTTGCGCTTCGAATCCGGCAGTTCGTAGGTGCCGTCCAGGTCCAGATTATCCGGCCAGATCTCATCGGCCGCAATCTGTTCTTTGACGAATACATCGTACGGTTTGTCGTCGTTGAAGGACTTAATCACGTAGTCACGATAGCGCCACGCGTTGGGAAACAGCACATCCGTTTCATATCCGCCGGTGTCGGCATAGCGAGCCACGTCCAGCCACATCCGCCCCCACTTCTCTCCGTAGTGCGGCGACGCCAGCAGCCTGTCAATCACCTTCTCATACGCCTTCAGATCAGGGTCTTTCAGAAACGCGTCGACTTCTTCCGGCGTAGGCGGCAATCCCGTAAGATCGAACGTGGCGCGGCGGATCAGTGCCCGCCGATCGGCCGCCGGACTCTGCGGGTGCGCCAGCGCATTGATCGAATTCACAGCGGGACGCACGGGCTTCTGAAACGACCACCAAACTGGTTCCGCGGCGATCTTGAAAAATGGAGCACCTGCAGCGATCCACTCGCCAATGATTTTCACTTGCTCAGCGGACAACGCGTTCTTGCCCGGCGGCATTTGGAGCTTGCCGTCTCTGGCAACCGCTTTGTAGAGTAAACTGTCGGAAGTTTTGCCCGGTACAACTGCTTGCCCTCGAGTGCCGCCGGCAAGAATCGCCTCACGCGTACTCAGGTCCAGGCCCGACATCTTAGCCGCTCCGTGGCAGGAAATACAGCGCTGCGCGAAGATAGCGCGCACTTGATCTTCTATCGGCTGTGCCGATAAGGTGAGCGACAATCCAAGTGCTAGCGCGACAAGGCGAGACACGGTGGGTCTATTATATGGCAGCCACTGCGCTCTTAGACTCTTCTTCCAGGCGCACTCGTTCCCGCTCATTAATCAGATCCAGCGCCACATCCACAATCATGTCTTCCTGGCCGCCAACCATCCGCCGTTTGCCCAGCTCCAACAGAATCTCGCGAGTGTCTATGCCGTACCGTTGCGACGCTGTCTCGGCGTGCCTCAAGAAGCTCGAATACACACCCGCGTAGCCAAGTGAAAGCGTCTCGCGATCTACACGCACCGGCCGGTCCTGCAACGGACGGATCAGTTCTTCCGCCGCATCCATCAACGGGAATAGACTGCAGCCGTGCGGAATTCCCATGCGGTTCGCCACCGCTATGAAGACTTCCAGCGGCGCATTTCCGGCGCCCGCGCCCATCCCGGCAAGCGAACCATCCACTCGCGTTGCTCCATGCTGCACCGCGACGATGGAATTCGAAACTCCAAGAGAGAGGTTATGATGCGCATGCATGCCGGTTTGCGTCTTGGCATCCAGCACATCCGCAAACGCCTTGAACCGGTCGGCAACACCTTCCGTCAGCAGCGCGCCCGCCGAATCGACAACGTACACGCAGAGCGCCCCGTAGGATTCCATTAACTTCGCCTGCCGCGCCAACTCGGCCGGCGGCGTCATGTGCGCCATCATCAGAAACCCGGCCACGTCCATGCCAAGGTGGCGCGCGTACTCGATGTGCTGCTTGGAAATATCCGCTTCAGTCGAGTGCGTCGCCACGCGCACCGAACGAGCCCCGGCATCGTAGGCGGCGTGCAAATCTTCCACCGTTCCAATTCCAGGAATCAGCAGAACGGTTACCACCGCATTGATTACGTTTTCCGCCGCAGCCGTAATCCATTCCAGATCGGTGTGTGCGCCAAAGCCGTAATTGAAACTGGACCCGGCCAGGCCATCGCCGTGCGTAATCTCAATCGCGCTGACCCCCGCCGCATCCAACGCTTTTGCAATCTTCCCCACCTGCTCAATAGAATATTGATGCCGGATCGCATGCATTCCATCGCGCAGGGATACGTCTTGTATATAGAGCTTGTTCATACAGTTAATTGCGCCTCCCCTCGGCCAGGCGTTCAGCCGTCTTCAACGCGGCCGAAGTCATGATATCGAGGTTGCCCGCATAAGCCGGCAGATAGTGCCCGGCGCCCTCGATCTCCAAAAATATAGAGGACCTGATCCCCCGGAAGGAACCCAGTCCTGGAATCTTTAGCGGCGTTACTTCTCCCACACGCTCAAACTGCACCGGTTGTTTCAGCCGGTACCCCGGAACATAGGTTCGAACCTCGTCGACCATCGTGTCGATCGAACGGGCAATCAAATTCGTGTCCACTTCATCGCTCAGGCAGAATACGGTATTCCGCATCATCAACGGAGGCTCGGCCGGATTCAACACGATAATTGCTTTCCCTTTCGTCGCGCCTCCCACCTGCTCAATCGCCCGCGCGGTAGTCTGCGTGAACTCGTCGATATTGGCGCGCGTTCCGGGTCCGGCGGACTTGCTGGCAATGCTGGCAACAATTTCGGCGTAGTGAACTTTCGCCACGCGGCTCACGGCGGCCACAATCGGAATGGTCGCCTGGCCACCGCAGCTCACCATGTTCAGATTCGGCGCTACGATATTTGCGCTGATATTCACCACCGGCACCACGTAGGGGCCAAGCGCGGCCGGCGTCAAGTCAATCAGTTGCTTTCCATGGGGCCGCAGCGATTCATCGTGCTTGTGATGAGCCTTGGCGGAGGTGGCATCGAAAATAATCTGGATGTCGTCGAACTCGCGCATCTTCAGCAGCCCGTCGATGCCTTCGGACGTTGTGGGAACCCCCAGACGGCGGGCTCGCAGCAGTCCTTCAGACTCCGGGTCAATGCCGACAAATGCACCTACTTCGAGCGTGCTCGAAGTTCGCAGCACCTTAATCAAAAGATCGGTTCCGATATTGCCCGAACCGATGATGGCCACTTTCACAGACATGCTTGAGACTTTATCATGTCTCGCCGGGCGTTCCCAGGGTGGGGATGGCGTTTTCGTTCGGGATGAGATAGTATCTTTTTCATGCTGTCACGTCGATTTTTCCTCGGTACTCTCGCAGCCGGCGGAGCCGCCAATATGTCGCTCGCCGCAACCAATGACACCAAGCGCTTTGAGGACGTAGAACAACGAATCGTCCGTCGCGATTTACGCAGCTTATATAAAGAAGACCTTCCGACGCCCAGCATGGTCGTCGATCT
>JANXXV010000858.1 GCA_025350445.1 Bryobacteraceae bacterium
CAACCAGGACGTCGACTTCATTAACGTCCTCTCCAACATCCCGCACGATGCCTATATTTCACTGGCCCATCGTGCCCGCATTCTCCGCCTCCCCTTCGCCGGCCACATCCCCGATTCCGTCACCATGGAGGAAGCCATAGATGCCCGCCAGCGCAGCATGGAACACCTCTTCGGCCTCCTCCTTGCCTGCTCGTCCAAAGAGTCCGAACTCCGCCGCCACCGCATCGAAGCCACCGCCGAAAAACTCTACGAAACCTACGATGCCCGCAAAGCCCAGACCCTCTTTGAGCGCCTCGCCCGCTTTGAAGTCTGGCAGGTCCCAACCCTCACCCTCCGCCAGCGCATGGATCTCATCGGGATCGATCGGCTCACCAACGATCAGCGCCTGAAATACATCCCCGCCTCCATCCGCAAGACCTGGGACGACCCGCGCGACGACCGCAACAATGCCTCCCCCAAAGACCTGGAGGCCGGAAGGCGCGACTTCGCCAAATGCCTCGAACTGGTAGCCGCCATGCACCGCGCAGGCGTCCCCATGCTGGCTGGCACCGATACCGGCGATCCTTACGTGCTCCCAGGCTTCGCACTGCACGACGAACTTGCGTTGTTAGTCCGCGCCGGCATGACGCCGCTCGAAGCCATCCAATCCGCCACCCTGAATCCAGCACGTTTCCTCGGCCTCGAAGCCACCCAAGGCACCATCCAAAAAGGAAAAATCGCCGACCTGATTCTCCTCAACGCGAACCCATTGAACGACATCCAAAACACGCAAAAAATCGACGCCGTAATCCTAAAAGGGCGCCTCCTAACCCGTCACGATCTAAGCAACTTGCTACTACCCGTAAAATGAAATCAGTGGTCCGGCCCTTCCCCATCCTGCACGCCGAAGCGCGCAGCATCCTCAGCAAGACTACCGGGTTCATAGCCCAAGCCGGCTTCACCCACTCCCTGACGCCCGCGCGCAACTGCACCTTCGGCTGCACGTATTGCTACGTCCCAACCCTCGGCATCTATGGCGGACTCAAGCCCGAAGACTGGCAGCGCTGGGGCCAGTTCACCACGTTCAAAACCAACGCGGCCGCACTCCTGGTCCGCGCCCTGCGCGCCAATCAAATCATCTACTGCTCGCCGCTGGTCGATCCCTACCAACCGGCCGAAGAAGAGGAATGCGCGATGCCGCAAATCCTCGATGCTCTAATCGCGAACCCTCCAGCCATCTTCACCATCCAAACCAGAGGCCCGCTAATCCTCCGCGACCTCAAACAACTGCACGCCCTGTCCCAACGCACCAAACTCCGCGTCAGCTTCTCGCTCACCACGGATAACGAGGAAGTCCGCCGCCTCTACGAGCCTCACTGCGCGACCTTCGACATAAGGCTCCGCACAATCCGCGAACTGCAAGCCGAAGGCATCGACACCTACGCAACACTGGCCCCGCTGCTCCCGTGCAATCCCGAGAACCTCGCCGCGGCGGCAATCGATGCCACCACCAACCACATCATCGGCGACCCGCTTCACGTCCGCCCCACCAAGCGGACCGGCGCCACCACGCGCGAAGCCGCCCATCGCATCAGCCGCCTGCACAATCAGGAACACTGGCTTGAACCCGCCTTTCAATCGCAAATCGTCGAACGCATCCGCACCGTCGCCAGCGCGGCGGGCCGTCGCTTCGCCACCGGACCGGAGGCCTTCTCATGGCTGGCAATGAACTAGCAATCCGCGCACACGCTCTCGCGCGGTTAGAAATCGAACCCGTCAATTCCGGCGCATCCTACGGCCCGTGGATCGAACAGCCCGGCGGCGAGGAACTCATCTCGTTCGACCCCAGCGACGGCACCCCCATCGCCAAAGTCCGCATGGCCGTAGAAGAAGATTACGACGACGTCCTATACGAAGCCGCGAAAGCCTTCGAGAAATGGCGCCTGTTTCCAGCCCCGAAACGCGGTGCAATCATACGTGAGATCGGTGACGAACTGCGCAAATACAAACAGGACCTCGGCACGTTGGTCTCGCTCGAAATGGGCAAGAGCCTGCAGGAAGGACTAGGCGAAGTGCAGGAGATGATCGACGTAGCGGACTTCGCCGTAGGCCTCTCACGCCAGCTCCACGGCCTGACCATGCACAGCGAACGCCCGCGCCACCGCATGTACGAACAGTGGCACCCGCTAGGCATAGTCGGCGTAATCAGCGCCTTCAACTTTCCGGTAGCCGTATGGTCCTGGAACGCCCTGATCGCAGCCGTCTGCGGCGACGTAATCGTCTGGAAGCCCTCCCCCGAAACGCCGCTATCCGCCATCGCCGTGCAGAAAATCTGCAATCGCGTAATGGACCGCCACGGCTGGACTGGCGTCTTCAACCTGCTAATCGGCGAAGTGGAAATCATCGGCGAGCGCCTGTTAAAGGACCGTCGCATCCCGTTAATCAGCGCCACCGGCTCCACCGCCATGGGCCGCCGGGTAGCGGAAGTGGTGGGCCATCGCTTAGGCCGCACGCTGCTGGAGCTGGGCGGCAACAACGGCCTAATCGTCATGCCCGACGCGAACCTGGACCTGGCCCTCCGCGCCGTCGTCTTCGGTGCGCTCGGAACGGCAGGTCAGCGATGCACCACGCTCCGCCGCTTGTTCTTGCACACAAGCATCGCGCCGCAGTTCACCGAACGCCTCATCGCGGCCTACAAAAGCGTGAAGGCCGGATCGCCGCTCGACCCCGCAACTCTGCTGGGCCCGCTGGTAAACGAAACCGCGGTCCGCCGCATGCAGGAAGGTCTGGAAGAGATCCGCATCCAGGGCGGCGAACTCCTCTACGGCGGCACGCCGCTAGGCGGTAATTACGTCCAGCCCGCCATAGTCCGCGCGCAACCCCGCATGCCGTTACTCAAGCACGAGATCTTCGCGCCGATCCTCTACGTGCTCGAATTCGAATCGCTCGACGAAGTAATCCGCTGGCACAACGACGTCCCGCAAGGCCTCTCCTCGGC
>JANXXV010000928.1 GCA_025350445.1 Bryobacteraceae bacterium
CCAGCGGAGTTGCGCCAGATAATCGCGGCAGACTTCTTCAGTAGCGAAGCGGCGCTCAAATTCGGCTAAGTCGCGAGGGTAATCCTCCATGGCCCTTCATGCTATATGTTGGGGCTACATGAGTCAAGTGCATAGCTAGACGGTTTCAAATGGTCTTACCGGTCACAACCTCTTGAGTCTACTCGTTCTTGGCTTCGCGTTGGGCGACCAACTCTTCGTTGATACTGCGGTTGCCGGCGCATCCGGACAGAACTTCGCGAATTTGGGGCTTGGGGTTAACTCTCAGCTTGACGATCTTTGCCGGGAGCCACGTCGCCCATTGTCCAGCGGTTTGGCTGGCTGGGGCGCCGGCAACCCAACAGAGAAGTCCGCCCGCGGGAATCGGTGCATAATATAGGCTGAACGAAAACGAGGATAGCAGCAGCGATGAGCGTGGTAACGCGATCCGCCGCAATCACGTTTAAGAAAATGGGAAAGTGCTTAAGGCGCAGGAGCGGGCGATAACCCCACACGCAGCCAACGGTTGCCCGAATTGGGTCATCTCGCGGCAATCGCAGATGAAGTTGATTCCCCGCGGAGTTTTGAGCGCCGCGATGGTTCTGGGTTGGTTCGCGGCCTTGCCCATCGCATCCGCACAAGAGCCGCCGCCAACGCCCACAATGCCTCAGGAAGAGACACGGCGGGCGGTCAACTCGAGCTGCCTGGAGCCCGTACCCATGCTCCGTTGGAGTGAATATCAGGGCCCGCTCAAGAAAGTAGCCGGTGTCCTGGCTGGCAAATTAGAACGCAGATCCGCAACTCCGCCGCGCTATAGAACGGATGTGGCACTGTGTACGCTCGGTACGAAGGACAAGTTTCTTCTGTTCGTACACGATACATTTGAACCGTTTTCGTTCCTCTCTGCTGCTTTTGACTCGGGGCTGGGGCAGGCGCAGAATCAGGACCCATCCTTTGGGCAAGGGAGTCTAGGCTATAGCAAACGCTTTGTCACGAATTTTGCCGGGCAAAGCACGGGTCTTTTCTTTAGTGAGTTCCTATACCCGGCTATTTTCAAGGAGGACCCGCGTTACTACCGCATGGTCCAAGGAAGTGCGCATACGCGTTTGTTGCATGCCATAGGGCACGCCGCAATCGCGCACCGCGACAGCGGCAAGCGAATGTTCAATTTTTCCGAGTGGCTCGGTACCACTAGCTCTGTGGTGTTGAATAACGCTTATCACCCCGGCAATGATCGAGGCCCCGGCGCCGTGGCACGACAAGTGAGCTATAGCGTGATGACCGATATCGGATTTGACGTATTGCGCGAGTTCTGGCCCGAAATCGCCCGCAAGCTCAAGCTGCCATTTCGCGAGCGCAGCGATCCCGCTCCGGCGCAGCTTCCCCGGTAAAGGAACACGTACCCTGTATGATTCCGAGAATGCTCCATTTCTGGTTTTGACGCTCGCATTAGCGGCCAAAGTCCCAACATCGAATTTGGGGATGCCGTGCAACTATGGTGGGGCGAAGGTGATTGATTTCAAGTATCTTAGGCGACGGACGGCTGCTACGACAGACTGAAAGGCCGTACTATGGCCGATTCCGCCCGACTTCATCCGGAAGCGCCTGCTGAGTTGCTTAACCGCGGTCTCGGGCTATGGCGATATTGAAGGCTTGACGATCGTTGATGCGAACGACCAAAGCCTGGGGCTGACCGATATCGGTGGCCTTTCCGCGGACGACTGTGCCGCGGATACAGGCCGGCGCGAAACGCTGCTGCCAGAATCGGTGTGAGCACGAACCGCATCAACGCCTTCTCCAGCACTTTTTCCGGGAAATGCTAACTTCACCTCAACAGCAGCAAACTCACCTCGGGACGGCAGTTGAAACGCACACCGTGCAGATTCCCCACGCCTGTGGTGACGTGAATCTGCCGGCCATTCCATTCCTTTAGACCTTCCACGTAACGGTGGTCGCGAACGGGCGCAAAGGGTGTGCCGAAGTAGGGTAGTGAGAGTTGCCCGCCGTGCGTGTGCCCGCTCAGCATCAAGTCCCAGCCGTAATCCGGCAACAGATCTTTTGTGTCCGGATTATGCGATAACAGAACAACTCGTTTAGAAGACCGCGGCGGAAATGCTTGCTGTGGCCGCATCTCGCCCGACCACAGATCACCCAGCCCTACCAGATCGAATGTGCGGCCTTTGGCCTTCATTTCGCAGTTCTCATTGTGAAGTAGCTTGATACCGCTTGATTGGATCAGTGCCCCGATGTTGGCGGTGGAGCGGAACCCTCCGTAGTGGCCCGCCCATTTACCGCCATCGTGATTCCCTAAGGTAGCGAATGCCGGCGCCGCTGCGGATACCCGGCTTAACTGCCGCACAAGCCAATCCGAGTCATATCCCTGTTTGCTGGTGACGAAGTCCCCCGTAACACATATCAAGTCGGGTTTCGCGGAGAGCCCTGCTTCGATAGCGCGCTCAATCAAGCGCTTTGGGACAGGCGGGGATGCGTGGAGATCGGACAGATGCAGCAGACGCACCGGTTCGGCTTGGCGATCGGCGAAGAGGGTGCATTCCACTTGAGGAAACTTCAACCATTCCGGCTCCACAAAACGGGCATAGCCGGGGACGGCGGTTGACACTCCGCACGCGGAGACGAGAAAAGCCCGGCGATTCATGGCTCCCACGATTGTCGCATTGCGAAGAGTTTAAGCTGGAATGATGCAGACATGGACTTACTGAAACGCATCGGGCGCAGGTGCGTTCCGACGGTCTTCTACTGGATGGAAACTGAGGTGCACGTCTACGCGTTCTCCATCGCGGTAAATGTATTGCTGTCCTTTTTCCCGTTTCTGATTGTGATGGTTTCTCTGTGCCATTACATCCTGCACTGGAGGGGCGCGGAGGCGGCCATCTATCTGGCGCTGCAGGACTATTTTCCTGAGCCGCTGGGAGGTTTTATTCAGCGGAACCTGCGCAGCACGGTGGAGCACCAGGGCCCGTTGAAATTCGTCTCGGTCTTTCTTCTCTTCTTCACCGCCAACGGGATATTCATACCGCTGGAAGTGGCGTTGAACCGGGCGTGGGGCGTCAGCAAGAACCGCACTTTCTTGAGGAATCAGGTAGTGAGCCTGGGTTTGATTTTCGCTTGCGGGGCGCTGGTCTTGATCTCCACCGTCTTGACGGCGGTGAACCGCGACGCGCTGTCGCAGATCACCGGCGCCAGCGGCAAGCTCAGCCTCTTCGCCAGTCTCGCATTCTTCAAAGCAGCGGCGTTGCCCATGTCGATCCTGATGTTGTTTCTGGTGTACTGGATTCTGCCGAACCGCGACCTTCCGCCGAAACAAGTGATCGCGCCCGCCATCCTGGTGGGCATCGCGCTGGAACTTCTGAAGTATGTGAACGCACTGACGTGGCCTTGGCTGCGCGTTAAGCTGGAGCGGGAATATGGACCGTTCGCCTACTCGGTGACCATCATTCTTTGGAGCTTTCTGGCGGCGATGGTGATTCTTGCCGGAGCCCAGTGGTCGGCGCGCGGCGAAACGCTCCGGGAATCGCGGGAAACCTGATAGACTTTCAATTGAAACGCCCTATTTACTATCCTGAGAGGAAGTCCGAAATGGCAGAAAAGCGAGACCTCACCCGGCGTGAAGTGGTGCAAATGGCAGGCGCGGTAACGGCCGCCGCGGCAGCCTCGACGCTGCAAGGCGCACCCGGAATTCAGACCGTGAAAGCCGCCAACAACCAGGTGCAGTACGGCATGATCGGCACCGGCAGCCGAGGCACGTACCTGCTTCGCCATCTGAAGGGTTTGGACAATGGAAACTGCGTCGCGCTGTGCGACGTGTGGGAACCGAGCCTGAATGAAGCGGCTACCACGATCGGTACCAATCCCAAGAAATACAAGGACTATCGGGAGCTGCTGTCGGATAAGAATGTCGATGCGGTGATCATCGCCGTGCCGCTCTACAAGCATTTTTCGGTTACAAAGGATGCGCTTCTGGCAGGCAAGCATGTGTTTTGCGAGAAGAGCCTGGTGTTCAAGCAGGACGAGATGGTGGAGTTGCGGGCCCTTTCGAATTCGCGTCCAAAGCAGGTTTTGCAGGTTGGCTTGCAACGCCGCTACAGCAAGTTTTATCAAGCCGTGAAGCAGATGGTGGACAAGGGCGAACTGGGCACTGTAACTCACATTCGCGGCCAATGGCACCGCAACACCATTGCGAAAGATCCGTGGAACAAGCCTATTCCGCCGGGCCGCACCGACAAAGAGCAGAACTGGCGGAAGTACCGCGAATTTTCCGGCGGTCTTACGGCGGAGTTGGGCTCGCATCAAATGGATGTGGCCGATTGGATGTTTGGTTCCACGTTTGAGTATGTCATCGGCGTAGGCGGGCAGGATTTCCTGCACGACGGCCGCGATATATTCGACAACATCCAATTGATTTTCAAGTATCCGAAAGGACAGAAGTTTCTTTATAGCTCCATCACAACGAACGGTTCGCTCGACATGCTGCGGTCGGAGCGGCGCGAATTTGGCGAAGTGATTATGGGCACCGAAGGATCGGTCCATATCACCTTGGGCGGCGACGATTACCCGTCCACTGCGTTATGGTTTCCGGAACCGCCGAAGCCGCAGGTTAGCGGAGCGAAAAAGGAAAACGTGAAGGCGGGCGCCACCATCGCAACCGGCGCGGCCGCCAAGGGGCTGCCGATTTTCTTAGACAAGGACCAGAAGAGCGAGGCCGATTCCTTCGTGCAGCGAGAGGCAAAATTCGCGCGCCGCTGGCTGGCCAACAAAGGTATCATGATGCCGGAGGAAGATCGCAATCCGGTGGACGTGGAACTAGAGTCGTTCTTCAACGATACGCGTACCGGTGGACGTCCGAAAGCCGATCTGGAAGTGGGCCTGGCTGATTCGGCCGGCGTGATTCTGGCGAACCGCGCGATGTATGACGAGCGCCGCGTGTACTTCAACGAGATTGATAAACCAAGTGCACCGGAGCAGCCAGCCAAGGCGAAGAAAGCTTAGTAGCTCGGCGCGCCTTTGTACACCAGGTCCTTCAAGGTGAACTCGGCTTCGCGGTATGGTCCGGCAATGGACGGCACATAAAATTCAAAGTTCAACTTCTTGGCGGAATCCGGCACCTCCCGCGGAAACACGAACCGCAAATGCTCGTCGGTAGATGACGGCAGAAAGTGCATCGCCGCCGGAACCCGCTTGCGCCCGATCCGCAGTGCCGTCTCCTTCGCCATCCGCTTCGATTCACTCTCATCTGTAAATGTGAAGGACACCGGGACGTGTACCGCAAGCACGATATATTTTCCCGAATTATCCGCAGCCCAAGTGGTGTACTCTTCGGCGACTGGATCGGTCCTTCGTTTCCGCCTGATCCGCCGCTCCTCCTCAGCGTCCTGCATCGGTGTGGCCGAGGCGATGTAGACGAAGATCCGCGGCTCGCCGCCAACTCTGCTGGTAAGCAGCGCCGTCTGCGCCCAGGGTGAATTGCGGAACATCAGGTCGAGATCGCCATTCGACCATTGCGGCGGCGGTTTAACTTCCCAGAACGGCGCAGCGAGCAGCAGGAAAAGTGCCAAGAGTGAATGCATGTGTCTTCCCGTTTCGGTGTATGCTACCAACAAGTATGAACGAGGTAAAGTATCGGGATCGCCGCGCGGTCCAAATTGAGAATTCGCGCATCCGTGTGACGGTGTTGGCCGAGGGCGGCCACATCGCCGAGATTCTACATAAGCAGACGAGCGTCAATCCGTTATGGACGCCGCCCTGGCCGTCGATTGAACCATCCGCGTTCGATGCAAAGAAGCACACGCAGTATGGTACGGATGCGGAAGCGCGTCTGCTGGCCGGTATCATGGGGCACAATTTGTGTCTCGATCTTTTCGGTGGACCATCGCCGGAAGAAGCGGCGGCGGGAATCACCGTTCACGGTGAGGCGTCCGTGGCGGCGTATTCCATTCGAGCGGAGGGCGCGGAACTGGTTGCCGGCGCCAACGCGAAGAATGCGCAACTTCATTTTGAACGCCGCATCGCGCTGGACCCGGACGGCAAGACGGTTCGCATCTCGGAGACGGTGGAGAATCAGTCCGCGTTCGACCGGCCGATCGCCTGGACGCAGCACGTCACTCTGGGTCCGCCGTTCCTGAAGAAGGGATCGACGCAATTTCGCGCACCGGGAACGAAATCGAAAGTATTCGACGCTGAGTTCGGCGACGGAAAGTTGAAGCAAGGAGCGGAGTTCGATTGGCCGATGGCTCCGCGAATCGACGGCGGAAAACAAGATCTGCGCGTCTACACTACGGCACCGGCATCAAGCGCTTACACAACACATCTGATGGATGCGCATCGCGAAGAGGCTTTCTTCGTCGCGTTCGCGCCCGATTCGAAGGTGCTGTTCGGCTATCGTTGGAAGCGCTCGGACTTTCCGTGGCTGGGCATGTGGGAAGAGAATATGTCGCGCACGCAAGCGCCCTGGGGCGGGAAGACGCTTACACAAGGGATGGAATTCGGGGCGTCTCCCATGCCGGAATCGCGCCGCAAGATGATTGAACGCGGAACTCTGTTTGGCATGCCGGGCTACCGCTGGCTTCCGGCAAAGAGCCGGGCCACGGTGCAATACTCGGCCTTCATCACCACGGCGAATGCGATTCCGGACGAGATCTAAACAATGTCAAAAACTATTCTTTCCATTGCGGTGATTTCACTCGCCGCGTCGGGCAGCGCCTTCGCGCAACTATCGCCGGCGGCCACCTCGGCCGTGCAGTTCGCCAACAACTACGCCATCACGCCGAACGTCACTTATCTGGTGGCGAATAATTACGAGGCGAAGCTGGATGTTTACGCTCGCCGCAACACTGCCGGGCCGCAGCCGACGCTGATCCATATTCATGGCGGCGGTTGGACCGGCGGAACGAAAGAAGCCGCGCTATCGTTCCTGATGCCGTGGTTTGAGATGGGGTGGAACGTAGTGAACGTGGAATACAGGCTGGCCAAAGTCTCACTGGCGCCAGCCGCAGTGGAGGACTGCTTGTGCGCGCTGCGCTGGATCGCGGCGAACTCCAAGCAGTACAATCTGGACACGACACGGCTGGTAGTCACTGGAGATTCAGCAGGCGGGCATCTGGCGCTGACAACCGGCATGATTCCCGAGAGCGCCGGCCTGGACCGCGAGTGCCCCGGTGTACCGCTGCCAAAGATTGCGGCCATCGTGAACTGGTATGGCATTACCGATGTGGGCGATCTTCTGGACGGCCCGAACCGGCGCGCGTACGCAGTGGCGTGGCTATCGAGCAAGCCGGATCGCGACGAGCTTGCGAAACGCCTGTCGCCGTTGACCTACGTGCGGCCGGGCTTACCTCCGATTCTGACGATTCACGGCGATGCCGATCCAACCGTTCCTTACACCCACGCATTGCGTTTGCAGGAAGCATTGGAACGGGCCGGGGTGCCGCACCAACTGCTCACCATTCCCGGCGGCAAGCACGGCAATTTCAATCCGGACGAACGCCTGAAAGTATTCAGCACCATCCGCGAGTTCTTAACAGCGAATCATCTCCCGGCACAAAACCCATGAAATTAACCAGACTCACTCTACTTTTCACAGCGCTTGGCTGGTCCCAGGAAGTGGCGGCTCCGCCTGACGCCGCAAAGCTGCAGGCCGAAGTTCAGCGTAGCGCGAAAATCTTGAAGGACTGGGCGAACCTGGGCAGGTATCGCGCCGACAACGCCACGGTTACAGGCACGGCCGTGGTATTCATGGGCGATTCCATCACGGATGGCTGGGGCAAGAAGTACGGCGGCCAGTTCTTCCCGGGCCAGCCATACCTCAATCGCGGCATCGGTGGACAAACCACTCCGCAGATGTTGATCCGCTTCCGTCCCGATGTAATCGCGCATCATCCAAAGGTAGTGGTGATTCTGGCGGGGACGAACGACATCGCCGGGAACACCGGCCCTTCCACACTGGAAGCGATTGAGGACAATCTGATGTCGATGGTGGACCTGGCCCACGCGAATGGGATCAATGTGGTGTTCTCGTCGGTGATGCCGGTTTGCGACTACATCAAACCGCAGACCGTGCGCCGTCCGCCGGAGCGGATTATCGCTCTGAACGCGTGGATGAAAGAGTACGCGGCGAAGAAAGGCCTGGTGTATCTGGACTACTACACTCCCATGCTGGACGACAAGCAGATGCTGAAGCAGGAGCTTACGTTTGACGGACTGCACCCCAATGACGCGGGTTACGAAATCATGGCGCCGCTAGCCGAGAAGGCCGTGGCGGCCGCGTTGAAGATGGGCAAGCCGCGCAAATAACCTGGTACCGCTCCCTCACGGTCACGGCTCGGTGACCCGATTCGGCGATAAAAGCCGAGCCGTGACCGTAAGGGAGCGGTGCGTTACGCGAGTAATTGCGGCACAACGATGCCGTGAACGTCGGTCAAGCGGAAGTCGCGGCCCTGGAATCGATAGGTCAACTTCTTGTGATCGAATCCGAGCAACTGCATAATCGTCGCATGCAGATCGTGAACGTGGACCTTGTCCTTCACCACATTGAAGCCTAGCTCATCGCTTTCACCCAAAGTGATTCCGGGCTTGATGCCGCCGCCCGCCATCCACATGGTGAACGCATTCGGGTGATGGTCGCGGCCATCGTTTCCGCCCTGCACCATCGGCGTGCGGCCGAATTCGCCACCCCAGATTACCAGCGTGTCTTTCAACATGCCGCGTTGCTTCAAGTCCTGCACCAGCGCCGCGCAAGCCTTGTCCGTATCGATGCAGTTCTGCTTGATGTCTTTCACCAGGTTGCCGTGCTGATCCCAGGCTTCGTGGAACAACTGCACGTAGCGCACACCGCGCTCCACCAGCCGCCGGGCCATCAGGCAGTTGTTCGCGAACGACGGCTTGCCGGGTTCCGCGCCGTACATTTCCAGAATGTGTTTGGGTTCCTTGGCCAGGTCCATCAATTCCGGAGCGCTGCTTTGCATCCGAAACGCCATCTCGAACGAGTTGATACGGGTGGCGATTTCCGGATCGCCGGTTACATCGAGCCGCATCTGATTTAGCTTCTTCACGGAATCCAGCGAATCGCGCTGCAGTTCATTGTCAACACCGGGAGGGTTCGAAAGATAGAGCACCGGATCGCCGCTGCCGCGAAATTGCACACCTTGATAGACGGTGGGCAGAAAGCCGCTGCCCCAGCAGGAGTTGCCGCCGCTGGGTCCTTTCTTTCCGGAGCTTGTGACAACGAAAGCGGGCAGGTCCTGCGATTCGCTGCCGAGTCCGTAAGTCACCCACGCACCCATGCTTGGCCGTCCGAACAATTGCGAACCGGTGTTCATGAGGATCTGACCGGGCGCGTGATTGAACGCGTCCGTGGTCATCGATTTCACGATGGCGATGTCGTCCACCACCTTCGCCAGATGCGGAAGCAGTTCAGACAACTCCGCGCCGCTCTGCCCGTATTTTGCGAACTTGAATTTCGGCCCCAGCAGTTTCGAATTCGGATTGATGAACGCCGCGCGGTACCCCTTCAATAAGTCCGCCGGGGGCAGAGTGCCATCGAACTTCGCCAACTGTGGCTTGTAGTCGAACATCTCCAAGTGGCTTGGCGCGCCGGCCATGAAAAGGTAAATGATGTTCTTCGCCTTCGGTGCGAAATGCGGTTGCTTGGGCGCCAGCGGATTATCGGATGCCAGACCTTTCACCCCGCAGAGATGGCCCAGCGCCATGGCGCCGAGCCCAACTCCACACTGTTCCAGGAACCAGCGGCGTGCGATTTGATTCGGTTTCATAGTCATCCTATTCCTTGGTAATGGTCTCGTCCAGATTCAACAGCACCCGCGAGACCGCGGTCCATCCGGCCAGTTGCGCGGGTGTAGTTCCTTTCGGCAAGGCCGGAGGCTTGGCTGGATCCGCCGCCGCCAGATTCCACGGCTTCGCGCCGCTACTTTCGAAATGCTTCGTTTCTTTGGTGAGCAGGCTGGTGAGTTCCGCGGTCTCCGAAGCGGTCGGCTTTCTGGACAAGCAGCGCCGCACCGCATAGGCGATTCGCTGCTCATCGTTCTTTCCGCCTTCCTGCAAAGTGCGCAAGGCCAACGCGCGCGCCGATTCCAGGAACATCGGTTCATTCAATGTGGTGAGAGCTTGCAGCGGAGTGTTCGATCGGGAGCGGCGCACGCAAGAAATATCGCCGTTGGGCGCATCGAAAACCTGAAGCATCGGGTACGGAATCGAGCGGTAACGGAATGTATACAGCGCGCGCCGGTATCGTTCGTCGCCCTTTGCTTCAATCCAGACTTTCGGGCCGTAACTGGCCGGTGGCAGGAACAGGAACTCGGGAGCCGGCGGATTCACGCTGGGGCCGCCCACCTTCGGGTTCAACAAGCCGCTTGCAGAAAGCGCGATGTCGCGAACAATCTCCCCTTCCACGCGGAAGCGGGGGCCGCGCGCCAGCAGGCGGTTGTAGGGGTCTTTCGTGTAGAGACCGGGCGTCACCTTTGACGACTGCTTGTAAGTGGCGGACGAGACAATCAACTTGTGTACGGCCTTCATGCTCCAGCCGCGTTCCATGAATTCCACCGCGAGCCAATCCAGCACCTCAGGATGCGAAGGAGCTTCACTCTGTTTCCCAAGGTCTTCACTGGTGCTCACCAGGCCGATCCCAAAGTAGTTCTGCCAAGTGCGGTTCACCAGCGCGCGCGCGGTGGTCGGCGCTTGCCGGTCCACCAGCCAACGCGCGAACGTCAGACGATTTGAAGGCGCATCGGCGGGCAGCGGATTCAAGAACGACGGCACTCCGGGGTTCACCTGCTTGGCCGGCTTCAGAAAATCGCCGCGCGTCAGGATGTGCGTTTCGCGCGGGTCTTCACGAGTTTGCATCACCAACTGCGCGGAGCCTTCCGGATGCTGATTCCACAAACCGGCAATCGTTGCGTTCGCATCCTTCCACTCCGGCACCGTCGTGCGCCAGTACCCAAAGACTGTCTGCGTCTGTGCAGGCGTCCGCTGCTCCGCAGGAATCGACAGGATTTCACGCACGTTCTTCGGCAGCGGATCTGCTTCGGGATTCGCTGCCGTGGTAATCGACAGCCGCATACGGCCCAAGTTGTGGTTCTGGTTATCGTCACTGTTCCAGCCGCCGTGGTTCTGCTTCAAATAGAAGATGAGAATAGTGCCCTGCGGATTGGAGATGGGCGCCGCCGCCGTGAAGACAGCTTTGCGCGGTTGGTTGCGCAGGCCGGGCCCGGCGTCGATGCCCCAAGCCGTTTCGTCTTTGCCGTCGATAGCGAATTCAATTGGCCCGGTGACCCGGCGCTTATCGGTCTTGTCACTAAACATTGGATCCAGCACTGTCTCGGGCAGGTTGATGTCGGCAGTGGCTTTCGAGATTTTGATCTTCGTGATCTTGTCGGGAGCGTCCGCCGGGGCGGCTTCCACTTCAAATTCCGTGAGCGCCCCCGTGCCCTTCAAAGAGCGCCCGGGCCCACCCAGCGGCAGGTTCGGATCGTTCAACAATTCCAACCGAAATGCCGTGATGTTCTGAACGTCCGTCTTCACCGTCATCTTCACCTTATGCTTCGTCGGCGCGTAGCCTTGCGCCAGCAGTGAACCATCCTTCATCGGAATGTACTTCTGTCCGCCGTTGGAAATGTCGTCAACTTCCGGCTTCACTACCGTCCATTCGGGCTGTCCGGTTTTCACTTGCGTTTCCCAAGCTGCCATGCGGTTCTGCCAATCCGGAGTGCGATGCTGTATATCCGCTTCCACCTCTTTCATGCGCCTGAACAGATCGCTGCGCATGCGCTGTTCGTCCGGCGTGTAGACCGGAATATTCGCCTCGTGCGAGTTATTCAGGAACGCGAAGATCTTGTAGTACTCTTCCTGCGTGAGCGGATCGAACTTATGGTTATGGCATTGGGCGCATTGGATGGTCACGCCCAGAACACTCTTGCCAATGGCGTCGATGCGGTCGAACATGGCCTCCATGCGGAACTGCTCAGGGTCCACGCCGCCTTCTTCGTTGATCATCGAATTTCGCAGAAACCCAGTGGCTACCAGTTGATCCTGGGTGGGATTCGGAAGCAGATCGCCCGCCAGTTGCTCGATGACAAACTGCGAATAGGGCAGATCGCGGTTGAACGATTTGATCACCCAGTCGCGATAGGCCCACACTTGCCGGATCTTGTCTTTCTCGTATCCGTCGGAATCGGCATAACGCGCGGCATCCAGCCAGTGGCGGCCCCAGCGTTCGCCATAGTGCGGCGATTGCAATAGCCGGTCCACCTGCTTTTCGTATGCATTCCTGCTCTTATCTTTCAAGAAGGCATCCACTTCCGCAATGGTGGGTGGAAGGCCGATCAGATCCAGCGAGAGGCGGCGCAGAAGCGTCACGCGGTCGGCTTCGGGCGATGGCTTCAATCCTTCTTTGTCCAACCGCGCGAGGACAAAAGAATCGATCGGGTTCACTACCCACCGGGGATTGCTAACAGCCGGCGCGGCCGAACGCCGCGGCGGAATAAACGCCCAGTGCTTTTTGATCGCGGTGACCTCCGTCCCGGCGCCTTCGGGCCATAAGGCTCCCTGATCAATCCAACTCCGGATGATAGCAATCTGCCCCGCGTCCAGTCTGCCACCCATGGGCATGCGGGCCTGGTCGCCGATGCCGGCCACGCGCTGAAACAAAGTGCTCTCGGCCGCGTTCGATGGTTGAATCGATTTGCCGGATTGGCCGCCTGCAAACGCGAGTGCTTTCGTATCCAGCCGCAGTCCGCCCATCTGCTTCTGTGCGCCGTGACAAACGTAGCAGGATTCCGCGAAAATTGGCTGAACGTCCCGTGTGAAATCGATCTCCGCCTGCAAACTGCCGAGCAACGCCAGTCCAAACGCGCCTGTCTTCAAAATAGTCTTAAACAAGGATGTCCTTTATGACGCTTCCATGTACGTCTGTCAGGCGGAAGTGTCTGCCCTGAAATTTGAACGTCAATTTTGTGTGGTCCACGCCGAGGCAATGCAGGATGGTGGCGTGCAGGTCGAAAACCTCCACCTGATCCCTGACCACGTTGTAGCTGAAATCATCCGTTTCGCCGTGCGTCACTCCGCCCTTGATTCCGCCTCCGGCCATCCAAAGGCTGAAGCAGCGCGGATGATGATCGCGGCCGTAGTTGTCGTCCGTGAGGACGCCTTGCGAATAGACGGTGCGCCCAAACTCACCGCCCCACACCACCAGCGTGTCGTCCAGCATGCCGCGCTGTTTCAAGTCTTGCAGCAGCGCGGCCGAAGGTTGATCCGTCTCGCGGCACTGTCCGCGAATCTCTTTGGGTAGATTATTATGCTGGTCCCAGCCGCGGTGGAACAACTGAATGAACCGGACTCCGCGCTCCGCCAGCCGCCGCGCCAGAATGCAGTTCGCCGCATAACTGCCGGGCTTGCGGGAATCGGGACCATACATTTCAAACGTGGATTCAGGCTCTTTCGAAAGATCGGCGAGTTCCGGCACGGAGCTTTGCATCTTGTACGCCATCTCGTATTGAGAGATGCGCGTGGCGATTTCCGGGTCCCGATAGTCCTGCAATTTCAGCTCGTTCATCTTCGCCAGATCGTCCAGAAAACGGCGGCGTGCCGTGCCCGAATACCCCTCGGGATCGGATAAAAACAGCACTGGATCGGCACCGGAGCGAAACTTCACGCCCTGAAACCTCGTGGGTAGAAAACCGCTGCCCCACTGCCGTTCAGCTAGCGCTTGCGTGTTGCCGCTGCCCTGCGAAACCATCACCACGAACGCTGGAAGGTCTTGCCCGATGCTGCCCAATCCGTACGAAATCCAGGCGCCGATGCTGGGGCGGCCGGCAATCTGGAAGCCAGTCTGGAAGAAGGTGACGGCGGGGTCGTGGTTGATTGCCTCGGTCTGCATCGACCGGATGACGCAGATGTCATCCGCCATCTTCGCGGTGTGCGGCAGCAGTTCACTAAGCCACGTTCCCGATTGCCCGTGTTGCGCAAACTTGAAGAGTGAGGGCGCGGTGGGGAACTTCGCCTGATACGCCGTCATGCCCGTAAGCCGCTGCCCCTTGCGAATGGATTCGGGCAACTCAGAACCACGCAACTTCTGTAGATCGCGCTTGTAATCGAACAGATCCAGTTGCGACGGCGCGCCGTGCTGGAACAAGTAAATAACGCGCTTTGCCTTAGCGGGAAAATTCGGCAATCCCGGCAGCCCGGCGCTGGCTTGCGCATCATTCGTAAGCAAAGACGCTAGTGCAGCCGACCCGATACCCAGGCTGGATGACTTGAAAAATGATCGTCGCGTCAGCATCTTCTATTCCTTGGTCACCGTCTCGTCCAGATTCAGAAGCAGGCTGCCGACGGCGGCATACGCGGCCAACCCGCGCGCATCCAGAGCCGGGTCCGTTACCGCAACGCCTTGCTTCAGGTAAGCGCCGCCCTTCCCGCTGGAAAAGTAGTCGAGATGGTACTGCAGGCTGTCCCGCAGAATCTGTTGTTCAGAAGCGGACGGCAGGTGCCCCGTGACGGCGCGGAAGCCGTACCGCAAACGCGAATCGGCACTGGCGCCACCCTCTTTCAACATGCGCTGCCCAAGGAAACGCGCGGCTTCCAGAAAGCTGACGTCGTTCATCAGATTCAACGCCTGCAGCGGTGTGTTCGTGCGAGTCTCACGCACTACGCAAGCCTCGCGCGAGGAAGAATCGAAGTTCGTCATCATGGGCGGCGCGATGGTGCGCTTCCAGAAAGTGTAGAGGCTGCGGCGATGCAAGTCTTCGCCCGTGCCCGGCGCATAATCTCCGTCCTGCATGTTGATTTCCTTCCAGAGACCTGCTGGTTGATAAGGCTTCACGGAAGGTCCGCCCACTCTGTCTACCAACAAACCGGCAACGAACAGAGCCTGATCGCGCACCATCTCCGCCGGAAGCCGATTGCGCGCGCCGCGTGCGAGTAAGCGATTCTCCGGATCACGCTGGATCAGGTCCGGCGTCACCTTTGACGATTGCCGGTAGGTGGCGCTGGTGACAATTCGCTTTTGCAAGGCCTTCACATCCCAACCGGAGCGCATGAAATCCGTAGCCAGCCAATCAAGCAATTCAGGATGCGATGGCGGGTCGCCCTGCATGCCGAAATCTTCGGTGGTCTTCACCAGGCCGGTTCCAAAATACATTTGCCAGAACCGATTGACGGTCACGCGCGCCAGCAGCGGGTTCGCTGGATCAATCAGCCACTTCGCGAATCCCAGACGATTGGCCGGAGCGCCCTCCGGCAATGGCGGCAGGGCGGCGGGAACTCCCGGCTCCACCTTTTCGCCGGGGACATTGTAGGCGCCCCGCACCAGCACAAAGGTATCTTTGCGGACGGGCCGCTCATCCATCACCATCACGCTGGGAAAGGTTCTCTCCAGCTTCTCCTTTTCTTGAAGCAGCACTGAGAGCCGTCTATAAGCGGCATGTATTTCGGCCGGTGCGGTGTTCTCCAGAAAATACGAATGTATCTGAGAGGCTTCCACCGCGGTTCTTGCGGCGTTCGGCTTTTGCGCGATAGCTTGCAGAGATTCACCCAATGCCAGCCCGGCAATTTCAGATTCCTGCAGCACGCGGCTGTAAACCAGCACGTCGTCGATGCGGCCGTGGAACCGGCGGTCGTCGCCCCAACCCGCGCCGACGCGAAGCGGCTCTCGAAACTTAAAACCGGCGTTCCCGAAAGGACGGTACAACGAATCCAGTTCCACCTTCACCTTGGCGGGCTTCCCGTCGATATAAACATGAATTCCTCCGGCCATTCTCGATCCCGAATACGTTACTGCGATGTGGTATCGATGCTTCGCTTCGAGCGTTGCTTCCGTTTCCAGCCGAATCGCGTCATCAGCCCAATTGCTGGTCACGTTCACATGAACCTTGCCGTGATTCATGTGCACACCATAGCCCTTACCCTTCGGTTGATCCGCCATCTTCGTAACGACGCTGCCGTCGGGCACCGCATCGGAATAAATCGATGCCGCGAGCGAGAAGCGATCCTCAATGTCGAATGCACCGGCTTGCAATGCTTCCACAACAGTGTTGCCGTCAAAGGAGGGAATCGCTATGTCCAGGCCCGCGGTAGGTGCCCAATACAGAGCGTCCGATTTGGAGAGAGTCTTCTCCCATCGCTTTTGCGCCTCATCGATGGAAGCGGCCTGCGACTTGAGGATCGCTTCCGAGTCGCGAATACCTTGCTCCAGCTTCTGCATGGCGGACTGCTGCGCCAACGTAGGCGCGGGCACCAGTGGCGGCGAGTTTCCATACTTCATCGCCCGGCCCATCTCCGGAACGTTGTTGAAGTATGCGAAGATCTGATAAAACTCTTTCTGTGTGAACGGGTCGTACTTGTGGTTGTGGCAGCGTGCGCATCCCAGAGTCACGCCCATGAAGACCGTCGACGTGGTCTCCACGCGATCCACCACATACTCCACCGCGTACTCTTCCGGAATGATGCCGTCTTCCGTGTTCGCGCGGTGATTGCGGTTGAACCCGGTGGCGATCTTCTGTTCGTTGGTGGCGTTCGGCACCAAATCACCGGCGATTTGTTCCAGGGTGAATTGATCGAAGCGCTGATTGCGATTGAAGGCGTCAATCACCCAATCGCGCCAGCGCCACATCACGCGCTCACCGTCGAATTGATAACCGTTTGTATCCGCATACCGGGCCGCGTCCAACCAGCGTTCCGCCATGCGCTCACCATATCGGGGCGACGCCAACAGCCGGTCCACGGCAGCCTCATATGCTTTCGGCGATTTGTCGTTCAGGAATGCATCCAACTCGGCAAGCGTCGCGGGCACACCGGTTAGATCCAGGCTCACCCTGCGCAGCAGTGTCTCCTTGGAAGCTTCCGGCGACGGCGCGAGACCTTCGCGGTCCAGCCGTTCCGCCACAAACGCATCCATCGGATTTCGCACCCAGGCAGCGTTTTTCACGTGCGGAATCGCCGGCATCACGGGCGGCAGAAACGACCAATGGTGCTGCCACTTCGCGCCTTGCGCAATCCACATGCGCAGCGTTTCAATTTCACGATCCGTCAGTGAGAGGCCTGAATAGACAGGCGGCATCTTGATCGCTTTCTTCTCTGCCGTGATGCGGTGGATCAGCTCGCTGGCTGCCGGGTCGCCTTCCACAATCGCCCGCCGGCCGCCCAGATCCGATTTCGCGGCAGCCTCGCGATCCAGCCGCAGCGGAATTTTCTTGGCAGCGGCATCGGGTCCGTGACAGCGGTTGCACTTGTCGGAAAGAATGGGCCTGATGTCGCGATTGAACTCCAGCGGCCGCTCCGCGCCGAACACACTTCCGGCGGGAACCAGGAACGCTAAAGCAAGGGTGAAGGATCGCATTGCAAACGCCCTCTAATTGTATACGCTACCTATCTTCCGGGCGTGAAACAACCTTGCCAAGGGGGCTTACGAGATAGGGAGAAGCCTGCTGCTGCTGCGCGCTTGCCGATTGTCGCGGTTCGGATGGACCGGTTTCGGGTTTCGGTTCCACTGGTGGCGTCGTTTCGCAATTTACGTTGACGCTTGCCGACGCGCGCGGTTCGGATGGGGGTTCCGGGTCGTTTCGTAATTTCTCTTTTCGGAGTTTGGTAAGGCTGTTCATAGCCGTTTGGTGCATGCGGATGTAGGC
>JANXXV010000878.1 GCA_025350445.1 Bryobacteraceae bacterium
CCCTGCTGAAGAGGATCGCCGGAATTCGCCGTCAACTCGCGACCGATCTCGGATATATCCTCCCTCCAGTACGTGTGACGGACAACCTATCTCTCAGAGCTAGGGAGTACGTCATATCCCTAAAAGGCGTTGAGATTTCTCGCTACGAAATGCCACAAGGTTGTGAGTTGGCAATTCAGACCGGCAAAACACCCATGGCGATTCAGGGCACAATTACTCGCGAGCCGGCGTTCGGCATTCCCGCAGTATGGGTTTCCGCCGATGGCGTCGAGAAAGCGCGCTTGGCTGGCTGCACGGTCGTCGACGCTATCAGTGTTCTCGGCACTCATCTCGGCGAGATCATCCGGTCTCACGCGCATGAATTGTTCTCCCGCCAGGACGCCAAGAAATTGCTTGACCGGGTTGCGGAAGAGAACCCAAAACTTGTCGAAGATTTGGTTCCGAAATTGCTGTCTCTAGCAATTGTGCAGAAGGTTTTGCAGAATCTATTACGCGAGCGGGTTTCAATCCGGGATGCCGGTTCCATTTTGGAAGCCTTAGGGGAAGCGGCGGCCGTCACGAAGAACACCGTGCTTATTACCGAGTACGTCCGTCAGACCATCCGGCGCATGGTAGTGAAGCCCTATCTAAACGCGAACGGCGACCTGCCGGCGTACTTTCTGGACGCGAATCTGGAACGCACGATCGAGACCGCGGTGGAGCACTCCGAGAATATGAGCCACCTGAACCTGGCGCCGCAGAAGATCCGCGAAATATTGGACCTCATTCAACGCACCGTCGGGACGCCGGATACGGCGATCGTGGCATTGACCAGCTCGGGGTCGCGCTATTTCCTGCGCCAGATGGCGGAGAACTCGATTCGCAATCTGTTCGTGCTCGCTCATAGCGAGGTGCCGGCGGGCGTGAAGGTAATTTCGCTGGGGACCATCCAATAGGACCAATACCATGAAGATCAAATCGTATTTCGCTGCATCGGTAGAAGCCGCCGTCAGCCAGGCAAAACAGGAACTTGGCGAGGATGCAATGCTGATGAACTCACGGAAATCCATGCCGGAAGCTCGTCATCTGGGTGAATACGAAGTGGTCTTTGCTTGTGCGGCGATCACGGAGCAGACAAAGCCGACCGCGGCGCCGCCTCCCAAATCGGAACCCAAGAAGGAAACCCGATTCGACCCAAAATCCGAATCCAGGACCGAACCGCAGATCGGCTTCCAAATCCCAGCGATGCCTCCCGACCGTCTCATGGAGGAAATCGCCGATCTCAGGAAGCAACTCGAACGGATGGCCTCCATGTTCAACCGCGGCAATGCGGTGGCATCCTCGAATCTGCTCGCCAGCCCTGTCCTGGCTCGCGTCTTTTCATCGTTGATCGCAAACGACATTCACTCCGATGTCGCACAGAATATCGTCAGCGGTCTCCGCTCCCGCGGGGATGCCGGCAAGCCGGAGGTCGCCCGGCGGGGGCTTTGTGAGGAAATCGCATCCCGCTGCCGTGTCGAAGCCACCCTTGGCCGCCATCCGGGAGCGCGTCGAATTGTTGCCGTAATCGGGTCGCCTGGTGCGGGGAAGACCACTTCGTTAGTCAAACTAGCCGTCGCCTACGGCATTGCGGCGCGGCGTCCAACGCAGTTGCTCACCTTCGACCTGGAGCGGATTGCGGCCGCGGATCAACTGCACACCTTTGCCGCCATTCTAGGTGTTGGCTTCCAGACGCTGGAGATGACTCCGGCCTCGCTCTCAGTCGCGTTGGAAGAGCATCGCGGCAAAGATCTGATTCTGATTGATACGCCGGGATACGGACCGAAGGACATGGAAAACGCCACCATGCTTGCCGCCATCTTTGCGAAGCAGTCCGAGATCGACATTCACCTCGTCCTGTCCGCGTCGATGAAGCCGCTGGATCTGTCCGCGGTAGTGGATCGTTTCGCCATCTTTCAGCCGCACAAACTTCTGTTCACTCGTCTCGATGAAACACAGACGTTCGGCTCGATTCTGAACGAAACGTCGCGAACCGGCAAGCCCGTGTCGTTCTTTTGCCGCGGGCAGCAGATTCCGGACGATCTCGAAGCGGCCACGGAACACCGCGTTGCCGACTTGCTTATCGGCGAAATCGTCGGCAGGACTACCGCTGCGGCGGCTTGAGGAGCTCAGACAACCGCCATGCACCCGTATCAGGTAGCAGAAAGTAACACCGAAGAACGAGAGCGGCTCATCATGGAGCATCTGCCCCAAGTGAGACTCATCGCGCGCCGGATTCACGAGCGGTTGCCGGACAGCATCAGTCTCGACGATTTGGTTTCCACCGGTGTCGTCGGTCTGATTTCCGCCATCGATCGATTCGATAGCAGTCATAACGTCAAGTTGAAGACTTATGCGGAATACAAAATTCGCGGCGCCATCCTGGATAGCCTTCGTGGTCTCGATTGGGCGCCGCGGCAACAGCGCAAGCGGACCAAGCAGATCGAGGCTGCCATCGCAGTCGTTGAACAGCGGGTCCACCGCCAGCCGGCTGAAGAGGAGATCGCGGCGGAACTCAAGCTCACCATGGAGGAATATCACGAATGGCTCGTCGATATCCGCGGCGTAAACCTGGGCAGTCTGGAATGTGCGTCGCCGGATGAAGAAAGCCGGGACCTGCTCAAGTACATCTCCGACGACGAAGAGAATTGGCCGTCAAAAATCCTGGAAAGGTCGGAACTTCAGAAACTACTCGCGCTAGCCCTCGACAAGATGCCCTACATCGAGCGAACCGTCCTCAGTCTCTACTATCACGAGGAACTGACACTGCGGGAGATCGCCAAGGTCGTGAAGCTTCACGAATCCAGGGTCTCGCAACTCAAATCGCAAGCCATTCTCCGATTGCGCGCCTACATTGAGAAACGTTGGCCCACCCGGAGAGGGCTCTAGTGGCTGGAGGAAAGACCGCGGCAAGCTGGTTGGCCGACGAGCTTACGACTTGCTGGGCTAAGGCACTCGAAGGGATGACCGGAGAGAAACCGACCGTCGTGTGGTCGCCTGTTGCCGGGCCGCCTCCCGATGGTATGGAGTGGTGGGAGCAGCCGTACTCATTTCCCGCCGGGGCGACCGTATTCGCGGGCGCTGCAAGTGCGAATTCGATCCTGCTCGGCGGCAAGGTGCTGGAGGCGGCCGGTGTCGAAGCAAGCCCGGAGGATGCGCGCGGCACCTACCTCGAAACTCTCAACCAGGCACTCTCCGGCCTGGGGCAGGCGCTTACCGCAAGGCTGCGGAAAGAGGTTACCTGTACCGCGGGCAAGATCTGTCCAGCACCCGGCCCGAAGGCAACCGGACTGGCGGCCATTCAGATTACCCTTCCCGGCCAGAGTCCGATCGAATTGCTGGCGAGCTTCAATCCAGAGATGATCGGCGCGGTGGAACCCGAAAGCATACCTGCCAAGCAGGCTGCCGCGGCCGCCGGATCCGCCGCGCCTCCCCCTGCCGCTGGACCACCGGCGCCGGCTCCGCAGGGCCCGGCGCGGACAATGGAACTGCTATACGATGTCGAACTCCCGGTCAGCGTGTCGTTCGGGCGTGCTCAATTGCCCTTGAAGGACGTCATCAAGCTGACATCCGGATCCATTGTCGAGCTCAATCGTTCGGTTAGCGAGCCGGTGGAAATTATTGTGAACAACTGCGTGATCGCCCGCGGCGAAGTAGTGGTGATCGAGGGCAACTATGGAGTCCGGATCGACCAGATCATCAGCAGGCAGGATCGTCTCAGAACTTTGAAATAGGAGTGGATATGCGCTGGATTACCATCTTTCAATATCTTCCAATTTACGCACTCGTCGTGGTCAGTCTCGGCCTGTGCATGTATCTCTTCTTCTCCGCAAAACGCGAAATCCGGCGATTGCAGCTTCGGGTGAAACAGCAAAACGTGCTATTGCAGGAGGCCTACGACCGAATGGAGTTCGCGGTCGAACAATTGAAAAGGAAGTTCGAAGAGTTGGAAGGAAAGGCCGGCGAAATGGTGCCGCCCCCGCCGGCGAAATCCGGCATGAACCTTAACAAGCGAACACAAGCGGCGAGGATGTTCCGCAGGGGCGAACGACCGGAGCAAATCGCTGCCGCGCTCAGCCTTCCACAGAACGAAGTGGTGTTGCTGCTAAAGATTCACCAAGCATCTATGGCGAGCTAGCGGGGCGAGCTAGCGGGGCGAGCTAACGAGGCGGTTGCGCCTGCTTCTCATCGTCGATAGAGACGGTAATGCTCATCTCCCGGCGCTCCCGCGTCAAGGTTATGCCGACCGGTTTTTTCGAACCGGAGGAGCGCAATGCCGCCGAAATCTCTCGCGAGTTCGATACCGCCGTGGAGTCGATTTTCGTGATCACGTCTCCGGCCCTCAGACCAGCCTTTTCGGCAGCGGATCCCTTGAGCACCGAACGAACCAACACGCCCTCCTTCACTCCGAAAAACTGCGCCAACTGGGAATCGACAGATTCTCCCTCAATTCCCAACGCCGCACTCCGCCGGTTGATGAACGCCTTCGGGATATCCGGAAGCCTGGGAGTCTCGGGCAATTCGAACGGAAATGCCTCGCCGGCGCGGAACATCCACGCCTTCGGCGCATCGGACTTGCGCGAACCCGTTTTCGCCGTCAACATCTGCAAAGCGCCGCTGCGGCTGATGGAGATCTTCATCTCCCGCCCAACCGGTGTTTCATGCACCAGACGGACAAACTGCTCTGTGCCTTCGACCCGCTGTCCGCCGTACTCCAGCACAACGTCCCCAGTCTTCAGACCCGCTCTGGCAGCGGGGCTACCCTCTTCCACGTGAGTAATCTCAACCCCGCGCTCCTCTTTCAGCTTGAGCGCCTTCGCCCGGTCAGCGTCGATTTCGCTGACTCCGATACCGAGGAAACTCCCCGCCCCGATGGCCGGAGCGATCACAATCTTCTCGGGCGCCTGTTGCGGTTCCGGAGCGAAGCCGAACGCAAAGCTACCCGCCAATGCCGCAGTCGCCAGCACCGCCATTCTGAGTGCGCTATTCATAAGAAGTCCTCAACGCCCGTCATGATAGATCCGTTCCATTCAGCAACCCCTCGCCACCGGCGAGCGGCTCGTCCTCAACGCTGGCGGCGAAGATAGATGGTGCCGGTGGCCGCTGAAATCCGCAGCAACGGACCGCCACCGTTGAGCGCGCCCTCCGCCATCGCCGACGCCGGGTTCGGCAGATTGATCGTCCGCACCGGAATTTCCGGAAACTCGGAAACAATCCTTCCCGCACGCGCGCTCACACTCTGTGCTCTCACCGTCAACGCAAGGTTAGACGGAATGAAAACCGTTATGTCCCCTGTGCTGGTACTCAGCATCGAATTCTGTAGCGGCATGCCGGACATCAGCTCCGCCAGTATACTTCCCACATCCGTCACCACACGCAATGCGCCGGATGCCCCGCGCAAACGGATGGTTCCGCCGGAAGATTCGCACCGCACGCCGCTCGCCGCGCCCACCTGAATCGATCCGCCGGAGTTACCCGCGGTGACGATGCCGCCCGCGTGCGCTACCTCAATCCGCCCGGCCCCGGTGTGGGCCGAAACAGTCGAAGCCGCACGATCCACGCGTATGCTGCCGCCAGCCGTGAAAGCATGCACCGGACCGTCGGTTTCGCGAACTACAATCTCTCCGCCAGCGGTTTCAAACCACGACTCGCCACCGCAATGATCGACATAAATCGCGCCGCCGCCCGACAGGCAGCGTGCGCCACCGCCGATTCTGCCGAGCCGGATTTCCCCGCCGCCTGTCCGCGCGACCGCGTCGCCGCCGATCCGGTCCATCTGGATCAAGCCGCCGCCGGACTGCGCCTGTACGGATCCGTCAAGGTCGTAAACTTCGACGTTTCCGCTCTGCGTCAGCACCAGCACCTGGCCAAGCTTGCCGGGCGCATGGATCTCCAGATCGGCAAGCACTTCAGAACGTGAAGGATATACCAGATCCAGGCCGAGGCCGGAAGCGCGGTTCGCCGTCTTCAATGAAACCGCTTTCAACTGCCGCACCGCCTCGGCTTCGTTCCGCGCCTGAACCCGAGTGTGCAGCACAAAGCTGACTCCCGTGCCGGAGCCACCGCGAACCACTACGCCGCCCTGCGTCTTCACCACAACCTTTCCGCTCGCCGGCGCCGGCAGCATCCCCGAAGAGGTTTGCATCCAGTAGGAACCCTGCCGTATGACGCCCGGCGCTTGTCCGGAAGCAACCGCGAGAGCCGCGGTGAGTCCCAACGCGAAGAATGCGCCAACCTGCCGCCGTTGCCTCATTAAAACGTCTCGACAGAAGCGTTCATCTCGTGCAGCGCCTTCTGGCACTTCAGCCGCACGTAGCTGTTGTCTTCCTTTCGCATCAGTTCCTGCAGAACACCCACCATGGCCGCTTCCTTCCTCTGCGTCAGCAGATCGATAGCTTGCGTCCGCACCCCTGGATTGTCGTCGGCCAGTAGCACCTGCGACAGCGCGTGCCGCGTTTCGGGATCACCCGCCGAATCCTTCAAGCCATCCAACGCCTTCAATCGAACTCCCGCATTCGGGTCATGTTGCAAAGCGAAGATCAACGCGCGGCGAACTTCTACCGACCCGGCGCTGGCCCTTAAAATGTCCATCGACTCCACGCGCAACCCGGCGTCGGACGAATCGCGCGCCGCGGCCAACAATAGCCGTCGGATCGGTTCGCTCGCGGTTTCCCCGGAAAGTGTCCGCTGGCTGGTTTCTTCCACTACAATTTGCACCCGCCCGGACGAGTTCCCAGGTTCCACGTAGCGCACCCTCGACGCCATCGGGACACTCGATTGCCTGGATTCGGGCGATTCGCCCACCGTGGTCAGCCGTGCGCCGAAGAACCCGAGGGTAATCAGCCCCAAAGCCCCCAGCGGTTTCAGGAACGCGCCCCACGTCAGGCCGTCGAACCAACCGTGTTTCCGAGGCAGTCCGATTGCCGCTACCGTCACCCGCAGCGTGCGGCGGCAATCCTCCAGCAGCGCGCCGTCCAACTCCGCCTCGTGATTGCCCATCACCCGATGCAGCGTCTTTTCGCGCCCGAATTCCCCGCGGCAAGCCTCGCAGCCATCCAAATGTTGCTGTACCAGTTCTTCATCCTCGAAGGAAAGCTCACCATACAGCAGCAGTGAAAATTTCCGGATTGCAAGTTCGCACTTCATAGGAAGTCTCCCAAGGCAGCCCGCATCTTTTGCGTGGCGCGGAACAGGCAGTTTTTAGCAGCCTCTTCCGTGGTTCCCAACACGTCCCCGACAGACTCTCCAGAAACTTCTCTTCGGATGACCCGGGAAGCTCGGGTTTGGGTGCTGATTTGTGGCGGGATGAGGGGCAGTTGCGCGTGCAGGGAGCAGTAAGTCAGTAAGGAGCGCGTCGAATGGGCGCACCTCTAC
>JANXXV010000889.1 GCA_025350445.1 Bryobacteraceae bacterium
ACCATCTTGCTGGGCAACCTGATTGTGCTGGTGCCCATGCTGCTGAATGCTCACGCGGGCACGCGCTACGGGATTCCTTTCCCGGTCCTGGTGCGCGCGTCCTTCGGTGTCCGCGGAGCAAACGTGCCCGCTGTGCTGCGCGCCCTGGTCGCCTGCGGATGGTTCGGCATCCAAACGTGGATCGGTGGCCAAGCCATCTTCTCCATGTTGCAGATCCTCTGGCCGGCCGCGAAAGACTTCAGTGGCGGCATCTGGATTTGCTTCTTCGCCTTCTGGGCGCTGAACATGTTCGTCATCTGGCGTGGCATCGAAACCATCCGGTTTCTCGAGGGCATTGGTGCACCGTTCATGCTGGGCGTCGGTCTATTGTTGCTATGGTGGATCACGGGCAAAGCCGGCGGCTTCGGTCCGGTGCTCAGCACGCCAAGTAAATTCCATACCACCGCCGAGTTTATGAAGTTCTTCATTCCATCCCTCACCGGCATGGTCGGCTTCTGGGCTACCGTCGCGCTCAACATCCCGGACTTCACCCGCTACGCGAAATCGCAAAAAGCGCAGATGCTGGGCCAAGCCCTGGGATTGCCGCTCGCGATGACGCTCTATTCGTTCATCGGCGTGGCCGTCACGTCCGCATCGGTCGTGCTGTTCGGCGAGGCCATTTGGGATCCAGTCGTGCTGCTGGGCCGGTTCAATGAGCCGGTGATTGCGTCTGTTGCACTGGTGGCGCTGCTGATTGCGACGCTCAATACCAACATCGCTGCAAACGTAGTTTCGCCGTCGAATGATTTTTCGAATTTGAACCCCCGACTGATTTCGTTCCGCACCGGCGGCCTGATCACGGGCGTACTGGGCATCGCGATGATGCCGTGGAAGCTGCTGGGCGATTTCAGCGCCTACATCTTCGGATGGCTGATAGGATATTCAGGACTGCTCGGGCCCATCGCCGGCGTCATGATCGCGGACTATTTCATCGTCCGCAAGCGTGTGCTCTCCGTGCCGGAACTCTACCAGCGCGGCGGCCGGTATGAATATACAAACGGGGTCAATTACCGCGCAATGGCAGCGCTTGCCTCGGGAATCGTAGTGGCGCTGCTCGGGCTGGTTGTTCCGCCTTTACGCTGGTTGTACGATTACGCTTGGTTCGTAGGTTTTGTAGTTGCCGGCGCTGTGTATGCCGCCGCGATGAACAGGAGGTAAGAACATGATGGTCACCGATGTTGCCGTGCGAACTCTAGGTTCGTTTGTGAATGGAAAATGGGAAGACGGGTCTGGCCGCGAATTGCATGAGGTGACCAATCCGGCTAATGGAGCGGTTATTGCTCAGGCCGCATACGCCACCGCCGATGACGTCGACCGCGCGGCGAAAGCCGCTTACGCCGCTTTCCTGCAATGGCGTGAAGTGCCTGTTATAGACCGCGTCCAGGTGCTGTATCGCTACAAGACGTTGCTGGAGAAAAACACCGAAGAACTGGCCCGCATCCTCACCGGCGAGAATGGCAAGGTGCTCGACGATGCGCGTGTAGAGATCCGCCGCGCCATTCAAATGGTGGAAGTGGCCTGCGGGATGCCATCGTTGATGATGGGCGATTCGTTGAATGACGTAGCCCGTGAAATCGACTGCCGCACCATCCGCCAGCCGCTCGGTGTATGCGTGGGCATCACGCCGTTCAATTTTCCCGGCATGGTGCCCATGTGGATGTTTCCTTTCGCCATCGCCTGCGGAAATTCGTTCATATTGAAACCGTCGGAAAAAGTTCCAATGACGCCGATCCGCGCAACTGAGCTATTGCAGGAAGCCGGCGTGCCGGACGGCGTCTTCACATTGCTCAATGGCAGCAAGGAAACCGTCGACGCCCTGATGGCTCACCCGCTGGTGCGTGCCGTTTCCTTCGTCGGTTCCACGCCCGTCGCAAAGTACGTATACGAAACTTCCAGTAAGTACGGCAAGCGCGTTCAGGCGCTGGGCGGCGCCAAGAATCACCTCGTGGTCATGCCCGACGCGAATTTGCCCAAGAGCGTCGAAGCCATCATGAGTTCGGCGTTCGGAGCAGCCGGAGAGCGATGCCTCGCTGGAAGCGTGCTGGTGGCCGTCGGAGACGTAGCCGAACCGTTGCTCGACCTTCTTGTCAGGAAGACCAACGAGATGAGCGTTGGCGATGGAATGAAAGGCGCCGATATGGGTCCGCTGGTCACAGCCGATCATCGCAAGAAAGTGGTCGGCTACATAGATAAGGGCGAGGCGGAAGGCGCGGTGCCCCTTTGTGATGGGCGTAAGCTGATGCAGTCGAAGACAGAAGGCTTTTTCGTCGGCCCTACCATCTTCGACCATGTGAAACCGGAGATGACCATCGCTCGCGAAGAAATTTTCGGACCGGTCCTCTCGGTCATCCGCGTCAACGATCTGAGCGCGGCGATCGACCTTGTTAACAGTTCGGCGTTCGGTAACACCACGTCGATCTTTACTTCCAGCGGCAAGTCCGCGCGCGAGTATCAGGCGAAGGTTGATGTTGGAATGATTGGCGTAAACATCGGCGTTGCCGCGCCCATGGCATTCTTTCCGTTCGCCGGATGGAAGGCTTCGTTCTTCGGTGATCTGCACGCGCACGGTAAGGACGCTATTGCGTTCTACACCGAGCAGAAAGTGCTGATGACCCGCTGGTTCTAGACAATGGACACGGAGGGAGAGGGGGCTTCCTACCAGCATTACTACCTGTCCGAAATAGGACATTTCTACTTTGCCGCGACATCGTCCACCTCGTCTTCGAGCCGGCAACAGATTTGTCTTAAACGGAAAGCAGTACCGCTGAGATAATTAGGAAACCCCGCGGCATGTGATCCGAACAGGGTAAAAGTCACCCGCCGCGAGCTTTTCGCCGTCGCCGCAAGTCCACCAACCGGTTCCGCAACCGCAACGCGCGCCTTGTGGCTCATGCGACCGCTCCATCCGATGCCGCGTTGCGCGACCTGCGGCCTCTCGCCGTGATCATCTTCCAGCACGGATCGGAAGACCCGTAGATGTTCAACTGCCTGTTGTTCCGCTACCATTACCTGGGCCACCGTAACACTTCCGGCGAGAACATCCGGTATCTGGTTCGTGACCGTGCGGGCCAGCCGGTGGGCTGCGCGCTGTTCGGCTCGACGGGCGGGGAAGTGCGCGGCGCGCGACGCCTGGATCGGCTGGGATCGCGCAACACGCGAAGCGAACCTGGGGTTGCCGACCAACAACACGCGCTTACTGGTGTTGCCCTGGGTCGCGGCGCCGCACCTTCACGGCAAGTCACGCCCTCTCGGAACGGCAGATCGAGGCGCTGTCCGCCGGGGGCTGATCCGCTGGGTCCGGGCGCGGCTGTAAACAATCGCCCCTGATCCGGCCACGGAGGCGGTGCTGATTGGGGACCTGCCGGGTGAGTTGAACGCCCGGAATCGAATTCTAACCTGGCGTGAATAGCGTCATGATAATTAAGTCAAGACGAGCTAGGATTCAGGTAGCCCGATATTTTAAGGAGGGCAGAGCTACTCATGACCACACCTGCGACATCGATCAAAGAACTCGCAAATCAAGAGTACAGGTGGGGCTTCGTCACTGAGATCGAAGCGGATAGCCGCGGTCTGGAGGAACTCGATGCCATGGACTTCCTGACGATGGTCAAAGAGAAACTGGCGCTGGTGGAAATGGACCCGGCGTTGTTGAACCGGCGGGTGAACGCGGGCTTCTCGGGCGGTGAGAAGAAGCGCAACGAGATTTTCCAGGCTGTGCTTGAGCCGAGGATAGCGATCCTGGAGCGGCAGAACCGGACCATGCGGACCCTGGCGCATCTCGCCCAGGAGTTCATCTCGATTCTGGATCTGGACGAACTCCTGGGCAAGATCGCCGCGGCCACGCGCGCGCTGATTAACTACGACGCGTTCAGCATTTTCCTGCTGGACGCCGAGCGATCCGTGCTGCGGCATCGCTTCAGCGTG
>JANXXV010000893.1 GCA_025350445.1 Bryobacteraceae bacterium
TTCCAGCCTGGGCGCGACGGGCGGCGGTTTCTAGTGTATGAGGCGGAAGGTGGACAGCAGGACAGGCCGATGGTGGTGGTTGAGAATTGGGCGGCGCGGTTGGGGAAGTAGCGCTGTGACGGCTTGTCGAGATTCTGGACCGAGATCTTGTCTTACCCAAGTCCATTTGGAGGTCGTGAACTTGTTGGAGATCAACTGTCAGGCCATCAAAAACTAACCCGCTATCGGATCGCAGGACTGAAGCCGAATTCCATGAACTAATCGCGTGCCGGCCACTCGATTGAGCGCCCGGGCTGCGGTTGGATCGGCGATGAGGCCCAGAGTTCGATAAAGCGCGTCCGGTACTCCGGCCACCGTTGTTGCGGTAGATTGATCAGGACAACGGCGAAGGCCGGCTGTGACCGAAGGGCACGGGATGCCGATTCACTGAACAGGCGGTCACGGGTAAGCAGACAATCAAACCCGCTCGCCAGCGCGGCTGCCACGAGTTGACCGTTGGACAGTGCCTTCCACCCCCTGTTCGCCGCGGTATCGCAAGCGATGCCGCGTTCGGTCAGAAAAGCAGCCAGATGGATGTCCATGTTGGCGTCAAGCAGCCACATGGAAGGATTCCGTCAGCTCAGACGCAACCTTCAAAACCTCAGGAAGGGCATCCGGGGGGATGATGTTGCCATACGCCGCATTCATGTCATCGACCGTCATTCCGTTCGCAAGACACTCCAGAATGAGCGAAACGGAAAGCCGGGTGCCACGGATGGCCAGCTTCCCGCCGAGGAGATCCGGATCTGCAACGATCCATCGATACGTTTTATAAGCCGCAGGCTGCCAGTTAGACATCGCAACTCCTAACTACCAGTGTACGGGACGAGAACGCCTCGATGGCCGCGGGCTGGGAGATACTTGCAGGGAGATGCTGGATGGAAGAGTAGCGGCGCGGGCGTTTGTGGTGTGGCTGGTTTTGATTGCCGTTGAGTCGGTGCATGGCATCCTGCGGGGCCTGTTTCTCGTCCCGCGGGTGGGCGCTTTTCGGGCGGGGCAGATTGGTGTTTTTGTGGCCTCGCTATTGATTCTCGCTGTTGCGTGTTTGTTTGTGCGATGGATTGGGGCTGCAGGCACAAAGGCGCTGCTGGCGGTGGGGTTCTTTTGGCTGGTGCTGTTCGCTTGCTTCGAACTGGGATTCGGACACTACGTTTTCGGCCTGTCGTGGGAAGTCTTGCTTTCGGACTATGACGTTCCACACGGCGGTTTGATGCCGTTTGGATTTGTGGTGCTGCTGTTCTCGCCGTGGATTGCGGCGCGCGTTAGGGGTTGATGGCGATGTCTACCTGGTCGTGAAAGGCCTCCGGCGTTTCGATGGCGAGTGAGGTATTGGGTCCGGTTGGCGCGCCTGTGGGGACTGTTACGTTCACCTGGTAGAGACCGGGGTATTGCGGAGAGAGCCCTTTGTAGAGGGGCTTTGCGGAGACGCCGCCGAAATAAACGTTGATCGCGGCCGCGGTGTCGGTAAGGATGTTGGGCGGCGCGCCGTCGGCTACCGCGGGGGTTACGGCGCCGAGGCCTGTGAGGAAGATCAGAATTGTTTCACCGATTCTGGCGGGTTTGGCGGCGTTGACCAGTGTAAAGTCGGCGTGGAGGACCGCGGCCGGGCCGATTCCGGCGGACGGTACTGTGAAAATGCCGGGACTGGTTTTTGCTACCGGGACGGTTACCGTGTTCGATCTGGTTCCGTTGTTGTTCACTATGATCGATGCCGTGGGGCCTGCCGTGCTGAAGGGTACGAGCACGCTGATCTGGGTGGCGCTGACCGAATAAACGGGGGCTTTCGTGTTGTTGACGGTCACTTCTACTCCGGACAGGGACGTGCCGTAGGTGGTTCCGCTTGCGACGTCCGTTTTGGCGCTGAGACCGCTTCCAAACAGCGTGATGAATTCGCCTGGAGAGACGGATGCGCCTACCGGGGCGAAGCTGGCGGCGTTCACTACTCCTTGCGGGTTCAGGAATACACCGCTGCCGGCGGCCGACGGGGCGCGGATTCCGAAGTAGATCTCATAGACGCCGGTTGCGGTTACCGCGGCGCCTGATCCGATATATGCCTGACCGGCCGCGCCTATGGCGAATGAGTTTAGGTCGGGACCGCTGGCGCTGCCGTCGGCGGTGACGGTATAGGCGTTCACGGCTGTTAGATCGATGGGGCCGGCGGAGGTTCGAATGCGCTTGCTTACCACCAGCTTGCCTTGTCCACCGGAATTGGCCGAGCCGGCGGAGGCGTTGAAGTCACGCTCGAAGCGCAGGCCGCCGGTGAAGTAGAGATCCTTAAATGTGGCGTTCGAGGCTGTGGTGGTGAGGGCTTTGACGCCGATGATCAGATCCTGGCCGCCGCCCGCGATGAAGATGTTTCCATCCTGAGAAACGTAGAGAGTTTTGGCTCCGCTGACCAGTTGCGCGGAGGAGGCCCCGCCGCCCGGGACTGGGAAGTTCGCTGTTCCGGTGCCGTCGTTTGCTAGCGTGTAGGTGGCTCCGGTGATCGTTTGGGTGACGGTTTGGGCGCCTAAATTGACGGCTTGGCCAATGACGTTAATTGTCCCGAAAGTGCCGGAGCCGGTCGTTACTTTGAAGAATGCATTTCTTACGAAGGCGGCGGAAGCGTTTTGGAAATCGAGACTGCTTACCCAATAGGTTCCGCTGAGATTGGGGGACGACGTGGTTGGCGCGGGGGCGGGGACTGCGATCAGCAGATCGTATGTGCCGGTTCCGGCTT
>JANXXV010000914.1 GCA_025350445.1 Bryobacteraceae bacterium
AGATCTCGGATTGAAGCGCCGCAGTTGGCTGGTCCTATCGTCCATTGCCAGCGGAGTCTGCGCCAGTCTCGCGTTTCTGGTTCCCTTGCCCGGACAGCTTGCCCTGTTCACTGCCCTGGTCACTCTCGCGTGCGCCCTGAACACCATGGTCTCCAGCAGCAACGGAGCGCTGATGGCCTCCACACTCCCGGCGAATCTGCGTGGCCGGGCAAGCGGCTGGTATCAATGTGCCAACGTAGGCGGACTCTCCATTGGAGGCGGCGTACTGCTTTGGCTCGGAAATTCGCTCTCCTTGCGCGCCACTGCATTTGCGCTTGCGATTTTGATCACCCTGCCATCCCTGGCGGCATTTTTCATTTCCGAAGAGCGGCGCGAGCCAATTCCGTTGGTTGAGACTTGGCGTGTGATGTTCACCGAAGTGTGGACCATTCTGAAATCCCGCGCGGGACTGGTCGGCCTCATCTTCTTCGTCGCCCCCGTGAATGCGGGTGCGCTAATGAACCTGTTCTCAGCGGTGGCGGTGGATTATCATGCTCCCGTGTTGGCGGTCACCTGGATCACCGGCGTCGCTGGCGGCTTGCTGAGCGCGGTGGGGGCGCTGGCCGGAGGCTTCCTCTGCGATCGAATCGGACGCAGATCGGTCTACGTCCTATGCGGCATACTCTTCGTGCTCTGTTGCGCCATCATGGCGGTTTCGCCGTTGACCGCGCAAACTTACATCATCGGTTCGTCGGTGTATCTGTTTATTTTGGGCATGGCCTATGCCTCGTTCACCGCACTGGTGCTGGACGTTATCGGCACCGGAGGCCGCTCCGCTGCTACCAGCTACAGCCTGTTTGTCTCCGCCGGCAACATACCCATCGTCGTGATGACCTGGTTTGATGGCAAGGGCTACGGCGCGTTCGGGCCTCGTGGTCTGTTGGCATTCGACGGCCTTGGCAACCTTATTGGAACGGTGATCATCATAGCGATGATCAAGTACGTTCTGCTGGCCGAGCGTGACCCGGCTTGAAGTATAATCAGGGGCAAGTGCTACGCCGCCTCCTGGTAATTGCAGTGGTCACCGCGTCTTTTCTTTGCGGCGCGGAACTACGAGATGGTGACTACCGCGCGATTACCGGCAGCGGCACTGCGCAAACGGTGGTGACGGCTTCCCAGACTGACCCCGGTACTGCTTGAAGGAAACGACCTAGCGTTCGATATCACGGCGGTCGCGGCATCCTGTACGTGCCCCTGGCTGGCGGACACCTCGGTTTCGGCTTTGGCCTGCAAGCCGCTAAACAATTACCTCCCTGTATTGACTCTAGGGCTACCTTTGTGTCAGAAATTAAACCGTGAGCGCCTTACATTTGACACATGGTGGCATTGAGAACGGCGACAAGGAGTTGCTTGAACGGGCGGCCCGCGACCACCTGAGCACACCCGCTTGGAATGTCCCAAAGAAGGTCAAAGTTGGCGACACCATTGTGATATATGTGTCGGGCTACGGTTTCTTCGCAACGGCACGTGTCAAGTCACAGTCGAAGCCCAGACCCGACTGGAAAAAACGGTATGGCGCGGACTTGGATTCCATCACGCTGATCGATCCCCCGATATCACTGCCGGACATCCGGCGACATCTTCCAACTTTTGGCTGGGCGCAGTTTCCCCGCAGCATCACTACTGTTCCACCGGAAACGGCCGAGAAAATACGTGTGCTCATCAAGAGGGGGAGGGGTACTGGCTTTCCCGATCTTGACGATGATGCTCTGACCTCAAAAACCATTGATCAGAAGCGCCGGCGTGAACTCGGGAATCAACTTGGCTTGCGGGAGGGAACGCTGATCGAAGATGCATATTATCGTGAATCCCCATCGAGGTTGAAACTTATCGTCCCGCTCCACAATAAGCTTTCGAACGAGTTCCGCGGGTGGCTTGAGAACAAGCATAAGGTCAAAGCCACTCAGGAACAGCAATGCGTGGACATCCGGTTCGACCTGGAGGGGCTGACGGTGCTTGCCGAGTTAAAGATCTGTTCGGATGTAGGCCCCACAAAATCGATTCGGGAAGCATTAGGCCAATTGTTGGAGTACAACCACTACCCGGGACGGAAGGTCTCGGACGAGTGGCTGCTTATCCTCGATTGCGAACCCTCCGAACTCGATAGACTCTACATTCTTACACTCCGCGACAAGCGATCATTGCCAATCACGATTGGATGGCAGAGCAGTGAGGGATTTTCGTTTTATCCGAAGTGGCCAGTGCTGAACCGATAGTGCCAAATTGCCAAGCGTCACGCATGCGCCAGTCCAATGCTAGATTCATCGCATAAGGCCATCGAAACCCTCAGCCTCTCAGCCTTCGCGGCAAAAGGCGAAAGCATGTCCTTACCGGGATGCACACGGCACGGCAATCACCGGGCGGAATGTGAGAGGTGAAATGGTAGGTGTTTTTAACGGGGCATTGTCAAACGGAGCAAGTGAATGCCACTGGTTCTATGGATCGACTGGCGGGGTGTTCAGCGACCTCGAATCGATTCAGTCCGACCAACTCCTTCACGTCATGGAAAGTTTTTCAGTAGCACGTGACAAGCGGATGCTCCGTCGAAAACCGAGAGGCGTTGTGCTCGCCCCTTTTCCTCTTATATGTACATCGGCTCCGGCGGGGGGGGCCGCAGCGGCTTAAGGGCGCGCGAATTTCGCGCATTCATCGAAGCGAAGCGGAGACTCTTGACGGCGAGGACAAACATGCTGAAGGCATCTCACATCGAAATCCGCTCCGCTGCTACCAGCTATAGCCTATTTGTCTCCGCCGGCAACATACCCATCGTCGTGATGACCTGGTTTGATGGCAAGGGCTACGGCGCGTTCGGACCTCGTGGTCTGTTGGCATTAGACGGCCTGGGCAACCTCATTGGAACGGTGATCATCATAGCGATGATCAGATACGTTCTGCTGGCCGAGCGTGACCCGGCTTGAAGTATAATCAGGGGCAAGTGCTACGCCGCCTCCTGGTAATTGCAGTGGTCACCGCGTCTTTTCTTTGCGGCGCGGAACTGGAAAAGTACACCTCCGCCGAGCGCCGTCACTGGGCCTTTCAGCCGCGAGCAAATCCTGAGGTTCCGGCCTTCACAGGACCCGCCGATAAGGCTTGGGTGCGCAGCCCAATCGACGCGTTTATTCTCGCCCGTCTTCAGAAAGAGGGCCTGAAACCGGCCCCAACGGCGGATAAGGCGACTCTACTTCGGCGGGTCTACTTCGATCTCACCGGTCTGCCGCCCACCCCGGTGCGAATGGCAAAGTTCCTGGCGGACAAATCGCCAACGGCTTATGCAAAGGTGGTGGACGAACTGCTAGCCAGTTCCGCACACGGCGAGCGCTGGGGACAACACTGGCTCGACATTGTCAGATTCGCCGAGTCCGACGGATTTGAATACGACACGCACCGGCCCGGCGCCTGGCGCTATCGCGACTACGTGATTCAGTCGTTCAACAGCGACAAACCCTACGATGAGTTTCTCCGTGAGCAACTGGCTGGCGATGAGATCAACCCCAAGAACGAAGTGATGCGCATCGCGGCCGGGTTCCAGCGGCTTGGTCCACTACGCAAGAACGCCGGCAATCAGGACGTTGCCTTCAACCGCAATGAAGAGATGGTGGAGATGACCAACGTCATCGGCTCGGCGTTCCTGGGCGTTACCCTCGGCTGCGCGCGCTGCCACGACCACAAGTTCGACCCCATCCGCCACACCGATTACTACCGCATGCAAGCCTTCTTCGCCGCGACGCATGAGAATGACGTGCCGCTGGCGAGTCTCGCCGAACAGGCCGCATGGAAAGTAAAGAACGACGCCGCGCAGATACCATTGAAAGCGCTGAAGGCCACGATGAAGGGCCTGACGGGCGACGCGCTGGCGGTGGTACAGAAGAACGTCGACGAACTGGAAGCCAAAGGCCCGCCGCCGCTTCCCGCGATTTTCAGTGTTGCCGACGATGCGGAAAAAGTGACCCCGGTATACGTTCTGGCCCGGGGCGACACGCAGAATCGGGGTCCGCAGGTGGGTATGCGCCCCCTCGGCATTCTTCTCCCAGAAAGCGCACCCGAACTACCCAACGACACGAAGGCTCCGCGCGCGGAACTGGCCAATTGGATTCTCGATCCACAGAATCCTCTGCCTTCGCGCGTCATCGCGAACCGCATCTGGCAGAATCATTTTGGCCGCGGCATCGTCGCCACTCCCAACGACTTCGGCCGCATGGGAACTCGCCCCACGCATCCCGAACTGCTCGACTATCTTGCGAACCAATTCATCCAGGGCGGCTGGAAATTCAAGCCGCTGCACCGCTTGATCCTGCTGAGCAGCACGTATCAACAGTCTTCGCAGCCTCCGGCGCAGGCAGCGGCAGCGGAGAAAGATCCCGATAACACTTTCCTCTGGAAGTTTTCCCGGCGGCGGCTCGAAGCGGAAGAAATTCGTGACGCCTCGCTCGCCCTGCTTGGGGTTCAACTTCCCGGCCATGGCTAGCGACGCGTCGCGAATTTCTTCAGCCTCAAGCCGCCGCCGGGCAAACTTCCAGAGGAGCGTGTTATCGGGATCTTTCTCCGCTGCCGCTGCCTGCGCCGGAGGCTGCGAAGACTGTTGATACGTGCTGCTCAGCAGGATCATGCGATGCAGCGGCTTGAATTTCCAGCCGCCCTGAATGAATTGGTTCGCCAGATAGTCGAGCAGTTCGGGATGCGTGGGGCGAGTTCCCATGCGGCCGAAGTCGTTGGGAGTGGCGACGATGCCGCGGCCAAAATGATTC